>CAZGOK010000086.1:0-7641 GCA_964527665.1 uncultured Sphaerochaeta sp. | reverse complement strand
AGCTGTCCCTTCTAACAAGAAGAGTCAGCTCCTCTTCATTTTGGTGATTGCGGGCCATAGGGTGCTCGTGATAGAGTTGCCTTGGAGGACTTATGGACAGGACATGGCACCAAGCTCTGAACTATGAGGCTTTGTTGCGTACAACCAAGAACTCTGAGGCGAAGGCCCAGGCTCTCTTTGCCAGGGCCCTGCCGGCCCTTGATACAACAGAGCCCTTGTCCAACCATCTTGGCGAGTATGCATCCCTGCTTGGTATTGATCATACTATTCTTAGTGAAGCGTATCTCGCCTGCCGTCCTGCCTTCGAGGCTATGGACAGCTCTGTTCAGGTCCTCACCTGGGAGCATCCGCTATGGCCAAAGGGAGTGAACAGCTTTGCCTACTGCCCCCGCTTCCTCTATGTGCGTGGCAATGTCTCGATGCTGAGCCAGCCCTCCCTTTCGATCATCGGGACGCGAAGTCCCACCCCTGAGGGGAAGAAGCGTGCCTCCCTTTCTGCCATAGCCTTGGGAAAGGCATCCTATGTCGTGGCGAGCGGGCTTGCCCTGGGTATCGACGGAGTGGCACACAAGACCGCCTTGGACCATGGTTTTCCCACCTTTGCAGTGCTTGGGACTCCCCTCAACTCCTGCTATCCCCCCGAGCATGCACTCTTGCAGGAGGAGATAGCCAGTCGGGGTGCCTTGGTAAGCAGGTTCGCCCCCTCCAGCCAAACACAGAAGTGGTTCTTCCTGCTTCGCAACCGCCTGATGAGCGCCCTGTCGCTGGGCTCCATTGTAGTTGAGGATCGTGACGGGGGAGGGGCTGTGCGACAGGCCTCCTTTGCCCTTGAGCAGAAGAAATACCTTTTCCTCTATCAAAGCAGCCTTGATAACCCTACATCCCTCTGGCCAAAAGAGTTCGCCTACCGCCCGAGGGTTTTTGTGGTGAAGCAGGCCAGTGATATTCCCCGAGTCCTGGAGAAGGCTGTCAGAAGCCGCCAGGATGTGGGAAAAGTAGAGCAAAAGAGTGTCCAACTCGATCTCGGACTCTAATCCGCCTTGACATACGTTCGTCGGGGATACTACTATCATGACATATGAAAAACCAACTGACAGCAAACCAACTACGACAGAAATATATTGATTTCTTTGTATCAAAGGACCACACGCAGATCAGCGGTGCCTCCCTGGTCCCTGAAAATGACCCGACGGTCCTCTTCACCACAGCCGGTATGCACCCCCTCGTACCCTACATCCTGGGTGCTGAGCACCCCTCCGGCAAACGCCTGACCAACTACCAGAAGTGCATCCGCACCGGAGACATTGAGGCTGTCGGCGATCCTCATCACCTCACCTTCTTTGAGATGCTGGGCAACTGGTCACTCGGAGACTACTACAAGGAAGAGGCGATAGACTTCAGCTATGAGTTCCTGACTCGTGTGCTGGGCATCAACCACTCCCTGCTTTCGGTAACGGTCTTCGCAGGTGATGACGAAGTCCCCCGCGATGAAGTGGCTGCCTCTGCCTGGAAAAAGCATGGCATCCCCACTGATAGGATCTACTACCTCCCCCGAGAGGACAACTGGTGGGGCCCTGCCGGTGAGACCGGCCCTTGCGGACCTGACAGTGAGATGTTCATGGACACCGGGCGTCCCGCCTGCGGTCCTGATTGTAGGCCCGGCTGTCATTGCGGCAAGTATTTTGAAATTTGGAATGATGTGTTCATGGGCTATAAGAAGAATGCCGATGGCACCTACTCTGAGATGGAGAGAAAGTGTGTGGACACCGGTATGGGCATTGAGCGCACCATCGCCATCCTCCAGGGCAAGAAGTCAGTCTATGAGACTGAGGTATTTGTCCCCATCATTGCAGGTATAGAGAAACTCTGTGGGAAAACATATGGTAACGACGAGGAGACTGATATCTCTATCCGTATCCTTGCAGACCATGTGCGCACCAGCGTCTTCATCCTGGGGGACCCCAAGGGCATGGCTCCCTCCAACCTGGGGCAGGGCTATATCCTCAGAAGGCTTATCAGGCGTGCTGTGCGCCATGGCCACAAGCTCGGTATCGACGGCTCGTTCCTAGGGGAGCTGGCCACCATAGTGTTTGGCCTCTACAGCGAACCCTATCCTGAGCTGGTGGAGAACAAAACCTTCATCCTCAGGGAGCTTGCCGCTGAAGAGACCAAATTCTCAGAGACCCTGATCAAGGGCGAACGCGAGTTTGAGAAGATGCTTCCCAACCTGCTTAAGGGCTCCTCTCGCCAGTTGAGCGGAAGGACTGCCTTCAAGCTTTACGACACCTACGGCTTCCCCGTCGAGCTTACCCGCGAGCTTGCCAAGGAACATGGCTTCACCGTTGATGAAGAGGGCTTCAAGGCAGCTTTTGAGAAGCACCAGCAGGTCAGCCGCAGTGGTGCCGAACAACAGTTCAAAGGTGGTATGGCCGACCATAGTGACAGGACTACAGCCTTGCATACTGCAACCCATATGCTGCACAAGGCACTGAGGACAGTGCTTGGTGAGCATGTCGGGCAGAAAGGTTCAAACATCACCGTCGATCGTCTTCGCTTTGACTTTACCCACCCCTCTCCCATGACCAAAGAGGAGATCAAGCAGGTTGAGGACATGGTCAATGAACAGATCGGGCGCAACTTGCCCATTACCGTTGAGAGCATGACGCTCGAAGAGGCCAAGGAGGGTGGGGCCATTGCTTTCTTTGAGAGCAAGTATGGTGAGCAAGTAAAGGTCTACTCCATCGGAGACTACTCCAAGGAGGTCTGTGGGGGCCCCCATGTGGAGAACACCTCTGCAATGGGTCACTTCAAGATTCAGAAGGAGCAGTCCTCTTCTGCCGGGGTGAGAAGGATCAAGGCTATACTGGAGTAGGGGGCTGGTCTTTCTACAAAAGAGAAGAATAAGGGAACTGAGAATACCGATTCGAACTTAGGAATATATGGAGCAAGGGCAGGACGAGAGTCTTGCCCTTGTGCTTTGTCTGTCATACCATTGGCTCATGCATGTTCCCAGTTAGATAAGAAAGAGACAGCACAAACCCCTCTGTCCAAGCCTGGAGTTTTCCCAGGCAAATCTTATCTATGGAGTTTCTCATGCACAACTCACCTACAAAGGCTGTGGTCCTGATGAGCCTCAGCGCCTTCTTTTCAGGCATGGTCTTCTATGCCCCTCTTGCGACCCTCTATCGCCAGCATAGAGGCATCACCGTATGGCAGATGAGTATAATCGAATCTGTCAGTCTCGCCTTGATGATGGCCCTTGAACTTCCCTGGGGGTATATTGCCGATAGGATAGGGTATCGGCGTACCTTGATTCTATCGTTTTCTTTCTTGTTTGTCTCAAAGATAGTGTTCTTTGGAGCCAACAACTTTTTTCTGTTCCTGCTTGAAAGGATCCTGCTCGCTATAGCCTTCAGTGCCCTCAGTGGTGTCGATATAGCATACCTGCACCAATGCAAGGCAGGACATAAGGAGCTGGCTCAGTACCAGGGGAGCATGTTCCTTGGACTGTTTGCAGTTGCCCTAGTCTTTCCCCTGTTCACCGAGGTCTATACCCAGAGCGCTTTGCTTACAATAGGCAGCCACCTATGTGCCTTGCTCTTCATCCTTCTGCTTCCTCGAGAGGGCAGGGCAGGAGAAGCATCCTCTCTTCCAAAGAGGAGTCTGGTAAAGACGATCACTGCCTTGGTACAGAACAAACCTTTGCTGCTCTATGTTGGGGGTAATTCAATGTTGTTTGGGATAAACCAGGTGGTGACCCTCCTCTTGGTGCAGCTGTGCTATCTGGAGGTGGGTCTCCCCCTGTCGCTGTTTGGCATTCCTTTTCTCCTGTTGACAGGCATCTCTTCAGCTGGTTCTCTCCTATCGGCTCCCTTTGTTGCACGGATAGGGGCACTACCTGCAACTGTATCTGCCTTTCTTCTCTCCTTTGCAGGGCTGCTCTTGCTCTCTTCATTACACGCGGTGGTGGTTGTCCTTGTGGGCGCTGTCCTGGTCCGTGTTGGAGCGGTCCTTGTGCAACCCCTCTATTTTTCAGTGACGGCGAAGGCTTCTGATGGGGCGGCCCTTGCAACAGCGTTGAGCCTCAACTCACTGGTGGGCAGTTGTATGGAGCTGGTTCTGACTCTCATCCTGGGTTTTCTTGCAGAAACGAATCTAGCCCTTTCCTTGCTGATCGCTGGGGGATTGCTCATTGGTGCCTTGGGTACACTATGGTACAGTCGTTCGATTTTGCACGAGTCATAATCTAGTAAGAGACAAAGTGATTCGCTATGCTTTTCCTATCTGAAAGGGTATGTGAACAGGAGGACCACAATGGAAGCATTTGCATCGTATCTCATAACAATAGGCAACCAGGACCACAGGAAGACTATGGAAGGGGTCTTTGCTTGGGTCCAAAAGACCTTCCCGACCCTTGTGCCCAAGATCGTCTGGAACCAGCCTATGTTCACCGACCATGGTACCTTCATCATAGGTTTCAGTGTCGCCAAGCATCATTTTGCTGTTTCTCCGGATGTTACTGCCATCAAGCTCTTTTCAGAGGATATAGCAAAGTCCGGGTACAGCCAGACAAAAAACCTATTCCGCATCAAGTGGGAGATGGCTGTGGACTATGCCCTTCTTGAGAGGATCATACGCTTCAATATTGATGATAAGAAAGAGTGCAAGACATTCTGGAAGAAGGTATAGGCTCTATTGATATTTCCAAGTTTGAATTCCTGACAACACACAACGTGAAGGCAACAATTCACTGCTGAAATTGGCACTACAACGGATAAAGAGTTCCCTACTTGGTAATAAGTAAGGAATATAGTATCCATATGCCACTTGATATGGAAATCTCTTTGGAAAAAACCTCCTGCTTTGATCGCTGGAGGTTTTTTATCCATAGGTACTTGTTGTTAGTTTTAGATTATTGAGGGTCAGTCCTCATCATCCTCATCATCTAGGAAGTCATACTCCAGGCCCTTGTTCAAGGGGACCGCAAGCTGGCCACAGGCACCGTTAATCTCCCGTCCCCGTGAACGGCGGAGGGTGTACTTTACATTCCAGCGGTCAAGGAAGTGGGCAAAGCGGTCGACCTCCTCTTCTGATGGGGTCTCCCAGGGCATGTCCGGTGCAGGGTTCCAGGGGATGAGGTTTACCAGTGCATCCAGGTTCTTCAAGTAGGAGGCAAGCTTCTTTGCAGCTTCCTCATCGGTGTTGGTGTTGTGCAGCAGGCAGTACTCGATGGTTATGCGTTTACCTCCGAGGCGCTGGTAGTGAAGCAATGCCCTCTTGAGCTCATTGAGGTCCCATTTCTGGTTTACCGGCATGATCCTGTTACGGATATTGTTGTCTGCAACTACCAGCGATACAGCAAGCTTGACCGGCAGTTTCTGCTCGGTAAGCTTGAGGATGCCCGGCACTATCCCACATGTGCTGATGGTAATCCTGCGCATGCTGATGTTGAAGCCCTGCTCCTGGTGGAAGAACCTGATGGAGCGCGTCACCGCCGCTATATTGGCAAGGGGCTCACCCATGCCCATATAGACTATGTGGGTGATGGGTTGTGCAGTCACTCGGACCAAATGCGTATACTGCTCGATGATCTCCTCTGCTGCAAGGTTGCGCAACAGGCCCATGGTACCGGTACTGCAGAAGGTACAGCCCATGGCACACCCCACCTGACTGGAAAGGCATGCGGTGTGGCGCCCTTTCTTATCGACAAGCAGGACGCACTCTATGATGGCTCCATCATAGAGGCGGATGCCCAGCTTGGTCGCTCCCGACTCATCGGTTTCAGTGGTGGCAACCATCGAGGAAGAGATGGAGGGCATGAGATGAGTCAGGCGCTCACGCTCATACTTGGGGAGGTTTGTCATCTCATTGAAGGAGGTGACTCCCTTGATGAGCCAGGCATATATCTGCCGCCCGTAGAAGGCCTTGGGCAGTTCCAGTAGTTCGGTTATGTCCTCTGCACTCAGGCCGTAGAGGGATAGGGGTAGTCTTTTCTCTTGTTCCATCACGCTAGTATACCTATTTGAGCATAGAAATGATAGCGATCGCTACCCCGGTAATGCCCTCTCCACCGAGTAAACCGCTTGCGACAAGCCCGGATTCCTCTCCCAAACGCTCGGCGCTGTATTTTTTTGAGAATAATTTTTTAAGCAGGGAGGAGAGCACAGCCCCCACTGCCATGATCGAGGAGATGTATATGGGAAGGTAGACCCCCAGCCCCAGCGTTGCTGAGGGGAGCTTGCTCAAATAGAGGATAGTGCCGATGACGCACCCGATGATAAAGGCAGGCACATGGCTGAGCCCTCCTACCATGGCAGCCACTGCCGCTGCCTGGGGTGCTGGCAGCTCTGGTGTACCGAAGCCTCCAAAGGAAGCTTTCATGATAAGCAGGACAAAGACCGAGAGCACAGCCCCGACAACTCCTCCGATGCCTTCCCCTAAGATCTGCTGCCTGGTATCGGTACCCAGGAGGTACCCGCTTTTCAAGTCGTTCATGACATCCCCGGTAAGGCCGCAGGCAACTGCGGTGACCGCCGCTATGCTGAAGGAGGCTATGAGGGAGGGGTGGGTGAACAGCTGTACAACCAGCAGGACCAGTATGCCGAATATCTCCATCGGGTTGATGCCTGTCTGGCCGGTAAGCATTCCCGAGAGGTAGGTGGTGAGGTAGATGCCTATGATGACTATGACAGCCTCGGTGAAGCTGATATCTGTCCCTACGGTAAGCAGGATGATAGCAAAGAGGAGGACGGTGAAGATCATGGTCCTTGTCCGCCCTGTCATCTGCTTGGCTTCAGTTTGTTTCTTGGACTGCTTAGCACGCGAGATGATCGCCTTGATGAAGACTCCCAATCCTGTACCTATCATCAGGCCAATTCCCAAGTTGGAGCGGAAGATATCCCCCTCAGCCATGGTGGCGAACAGTCCTGTTCCCAAACCAATGGGAATAAGCAGGTAGTATCCTAGGATTGCGCCTCCAAACCAGATCAGGGCAAACAGGGGTCCGATGATGGCCCCGATACCCATAGCCATCGGGGATACCCAGATGGAGAAGGCTGGGAATATGGCTGTTCCCTTGAAGAGGGTAAGCAGGGCAGGTATCTTGCCAAAGCCGTCACGCAGGGCAGTGAAGATGACCGACCCTCCCATGGATGCAAAGAGCGTCTTTGCCCCATGGCCTCCCTTTACACTCGCCTGCAAGGTATTGTAGGAAGCGAGCCCCATCGGATAGGGCAGCTGCTCCTCTTCGATGAGCTTCTTACGGAAGATGGCGGAGAAGAGGGTGCCCAGTATGGCACCGACGACCGCCAGCACAATGAGTCGTAGGGTGGAGAATGAGGCATCGGGGTCTATCATCCAGAGCCCAGGAAGGGTAAAGGCCAGACCTCCTGCTACCATGGCACCGCTGCTCATGATGGTGTGCGTCACGTTGATCTCCTGCAGTGAGGAGTTCCTTGCCTTGCTCAGGGCAGCCATGCTGACCACCGTTACAAATATGGTTGGCCAGGGGAGGGCTCCCATGCGAAGGGCAACATACATGGAGCTGGCAGTTATTACCACAAGGCCCAAAAGACCTACGATCAATCCTCTTAGGGTTAGGTGTCTGTTCATGGTTTCTTACACTTCCTTTGATTTTGTATA
>CAZGOK010000085.1:0-7719 GCA_964527665.1 uncultured Sphaerochaeta sp. | reverse complement strand
CCATTATGCAAGGGAAAATATAATCAAAGGTCCAAAAGGTAAAAACTCAATAAGAATCAAAAAATCAACAAGAATCAAAAGGTCATCAAAAAGCCCATCCTACAGGGAGGATGGGCTTATTGAGGAATCAGAAAATGAATTATGAGTATATTCTGTCTATTGTGAATTGTCAGTCAGCTATGCAGCAGCTCTCTCTCTCCCGCACTGCAATAACTGTTACCGAACCTTTTCCGAATACAGACTCAAGATAGTCAGAAAAGATAATGAGTTTGTCTGTCGGTACATAAGCCTGGATAGTTCCTGCAAACCCTCCTCCATGGACTCGTACCGTTGCACTGTCCCCAAGGATAGCCTTGGTCATGGCAATACCAAGGCTCAGACCCTGTTCCTGTGGATAGGTGGTGGGGTAGAGATTCTGCAAGAAGCAGAAGGAACTTTCGCCACTGGAGCGGACATTGCTGAGGTATGTTTGCATATCCTCTTGTTTGAGGGCCGATAGCATATGTGAAACACGATCATTCTCCCCAAAGAAGTGGATGGCACGCAACAGGGCGCGGTCATTGGTGAGCTGTTTTCTCAATTGTGGCAGGGCTTCTGCAAAAGCCTTTGTCCCCACTTCACGGAGGTTTTGCTTTCCAAAGAAACTGGCAACTTGACGCATCTCTTTGGGCACAGAAGCATACTCTGGGGTCAGGTCTGCATGGTTGCCTCCTGTGTCGACTATGACCAGGTGATAGCCATGCTTCTCAAAGGAGAAGGGCACAGGGGTGACAACAGGTGCCTTGGCATCCTTGAAGTCAATGCTGACGATACCTCCATTGGCACAGGCTACCTGGTCCATGAGGCCCGATGGCTTGCCAAAGTAATGGTTCTCGCTGAACTGACCGATGATGGCCAGCTCGATGGGGGAGAGCTGGTCCTCATTGAACAGGTGGTTGAATATGGTTCCACACAACACCTCAATGGCTGCAGATGAGGATAGTCCCGATCCCTTCAGTACACGGCTTGTCGTATTTGCCTGCCAGCCACCGATGGAGATACCCCTCTGCTTGAACGCAAAGGCAATGCCCCGAAGCAAAGCTTCAGTGGTATTCCTTTCCGATTCAACCATATCCAGTGTGCTCAGGTCGATCTCAACTGAAGGGTATCCTTCACTGACCAGCACTACACGGTTGTCATCTCTTTGTGAGACAGCTGCAATGGTATCGAGGTTGATGGTTGCTGCAAGTACCTTTCCCAGGTTATGGTCAGTGTGGTTGCCACCCAATTCACTGCGTCCTGCTGTTGAAAAAAGCTGTGCATCTGTCAGTTTGAAAAGCTCAGTATGGGTTTTTACCAAAGAGCTGTAGCGAGCATCCATCTCTCTCTGGTCGTAGCGTTGTGCATAGAGGTGTGGATATACCTCGTGTAGCACTCCTTCTCTGATCATCTCTACAGTTGCCATACTTCTCTCCTCTTTGGATTATCTCCCATGCAAGTTTCTTGCATCCATACTACCATGGGTCTTTGTGTTCCCGATAGTTCAAGTTCTTCTAAACATAAAAACACTTGAAGTGGCGGTACATGTACTGAGTTACCCCGTACTTGCCTTATGGAATGTACACGTGTACAATATCGAGTGAAGTATCATTTGTCAATTCTTTGGGAGGCCCACATGCAGATAACACGTGACCAGGTAGCAAAGCTAGCAAAGGTCAGCAGCGCGACAGTTTCCAGAGTATTCAACAATCCAGACTCAGTTTCGTTGCCTTTGCGGGAGGCTGTATTGCTTTCTGCAAAGAAACTTGGGTATACACCCAACAAGGCAGCAGGGATGCTCAGGAGAAAGGGAACAGGTGTCATTGCATTTGTTGAGCTTCAGAAAGAGAGCAGGCCCTACTATTGGGGGAACCTTGAAAGCTTTGACTGGTTCTTTGGCAGAAGCATCAGGGGAGTGCAGGCCGCCATTAAGGAAAGCTCGTGGCAACTGAGGTTTTTTAAGATTCGAACAAAAGAAGAATTGTTTGCGATCGCTTCTCACTGTGATGGAATTCTCGCCTATGATGTCGATACTGAGCAGGAAGTGGAACTTTTCAGAAATCTTTTCGTTCCCTATGTACTTTCCCACCATCTCCCTAAAGAAGCGGCTCCTTCTGTGGTGGTTACCGATAATCACTATGGAGGGGTTCTGCAAGCGGAGTTTCTCACAAGACAAGGCTGTACGAAGCCTCTCTATATAACGGGTTATCTTGAGAGTGTGGTTCCCCATAAGCAGAGGCTTGAGGGGTTTCTAACCCTGTTTCCCCAAGCTAAAATCCTTGAAATACCGGTAGGGCAACCTGGTGCGATAGGTGATAATCTTTCTATAATAAAGAAGGAAATACAAACAAGGACCATTGACAGCCTTGCAGCAGTCAATGATCTGACCCTGTTTGAACTGTTGCTCAAGAGTGGGAGTACCCTGCCTAGTGTCGGTTATGATGCCTCTCCCTTCTACAGGCTCTTCAGCGGAAGCATTGCAAGTGTGGATATCCAAAGCGGTGAGATATACAAACAAGCTACCGTAGAGCTTCTCGCCTTGCTAGGGGGAGCAGGGCCTGAGCAAAAGGTCATAGTGCCTAAACTGGTAAAACTTTGATGTTACCTGTGCTGTGTTACAACAAATATGTGACATAGATCTCTCGTGATGTATCTGATGTAATGAGATTAATATTTCTCGTAGTGGACCCTTGTCTCATCATATCGGTCTACAAACTTGTTTTCGTTCCCTTTGGCAGGATATCCGATGGAGATTATGCAAAATGGTTTGAGATTGGGAGGCAGGTCAAAATGATCTCTCACATATTGCATACGTTCTTCATTTGGAGCAACCCCAAGCCAGACAGCCCCCAAGCCGAGCTCCACTGCCTCTAGGAGAATGTTTTCTGTGGCTGCAGCAAGGTCTTGTTGCCAATGATCGGAGTATATCATCCTGTCGTCATTAGCCATGGGTATGATCGCTAAAGATGCTTTGGCCGCAAGGTGTGCATAGGGGCTTATAAGCGAAAGAGCTTCCAAGGTTTTCTTATCCTGGACGACAAGGAATTCCCAAGGTTGCTGGTTTATTGCTGACGGTGCCTGCATCCCAGCCCTGAGCAATTTTTCAATTTTTTCGCTCTCAATAGCCTGGTCTGTATAGGATCGGATGCTTCTTCTCATTTGTATTGTTTTCATGTCTTCCCTCATGTATCTAAAGAAACACATAATTGAGGAGATCGGCACTAGGTATAGGGGTTCTTGTGGAATGCTACTATTGAGAAATCCATATTAACGGTTCAAGCGTTGGATTAAGGAAGCTCTGTACATGAAGTTGTAAGAGAGTTTAGAATCGCTGCTACTCTATCGGATCTATAGTATAATCGCTTCCTTGGATACTTTGACAAAGTTAAGATGTGGTGGTTAAGCAGGCTCTTTATCGCTTCTACCAGTTCTCTTTCTGTCCAGCAGGACAGCACCCCTGATCGGCTGTCATGGCTATCCTCCTTACATAAAAGCTTGGCTAAAGACCCCGGAGAGTAGGCGAGGGGGCGGTGTCGTACTGTACGCATGATCTGAATTTGTCCATCTGGATGTTCAAAAAGAGTATGGTTACATACATCGCAACCACTGCAGCCCTCAAGTGCTTCCCCTAGCAGATGCAGCAAGCTTTCTCGTAAGCAACATGTCCTGTCAGTAAATATGGTATACAGCTCCAAAAATGAAGAGGTATCCTTTGTTGTTTTCATTGCCTTCATAGCTTTCTTTTTTTCATCTTCTCCCAGCAAGACATAGGAGTGTGCAATATCCCCATCCCTTCCAGATCTGCCGCTTTCTTGCAAGAATGAAGCAACATCCTTGGATAGGGTTCTATGGATGACCGTCCTTATGTTTCGCTTATCAACACCCATGCCAAAAGCATTCGTGCTGAAAAGCACCCCTTCATCAGTATCGGCAAACCACGCTTCAAGGATCTCCCTAGAGGCTGTTCCTAGGCCGGCATGATAATATCTTGCTGGGATAGTTTGATAGGTATTTGAGAAGTCACTTGCTGCAAGCTCGCACTCTCTTCTCGTTTGACAAAAGACGACGGCAGGCCGGGAAGATTTTTCTTTGAGCAACATGGATACAGAGTGTATTTTCGATAGCGTATCCTGCACATGGTAGATGATATTCTCCCTGTCAGCGCTACCCCGTACGCTGTGGGGTTTCTTACCAAGGAAGAGCAAGGTTTGCAGTTCCTTGGTAATGGCCTCATCAGCTGTGGCTGTGAAGGCCAGTATCTGTCGAATGGATAAATAGGCGATGACAGTCCCCAGACTTTTATAGGAAGGGCGGAAACTAGTTCCCCATTGTACTACTGTATGTGCTTCATCGACTACCAATAGACTAATGGGATAGAGGCCTAGGTTAGCTATAACCTGGGGATTGAGCATGCACTCAGCGTTGGTTATAACTACAGAGGCTTGCTTTTCAGCAAGCATGTTCCAAATAGAGCTTCTTTGTTCTTTGGTTTGTCCGCCGCGAATGCAAATGCAGGGAATGCCACTCTGCTTAAAGCGCTTCACCTGGTCGTTCATCAAGGAGAGCAGGGGATAGACTATGACTGTCAAGCCAGAAACCAGGATAGAAGGAAGCATGAAGCAGACGCTCTTGCCCGATCCTGTAGGAAGAATGACTAGCATACCCTCGTGGTCACTGCCTTTGTTGTCCTGTTCAAGAATTCTTTGGATGACAAGCTTCTGGTAAGGACGCAAACTTGTGAGGCCAAACTTTTCTAAAGCTGTGGTGTTGATTAGGTCTTGCATACTAGGAAAGGAGAAAATGCTATGGCTGCGCTTCAAGTTGAAAAGAGTCATAGGGGCAATCAGGAATGGGAACGTTACTTTTAGTTCAAAGATAAGGCCAAAGGGGTTGAGGCAATTAAGAGACTGCACATACACGTTGCTAATTTACAGTCATCAAATTTGAATACATACCCGTTTTCCATGGTATAATTAGGATATATGATGAAAATAAAGCAAAAATGTCGTATAGCCTTTCTCTTTAACGACTTTCACAGTGAGTATAGTATTGCCATTTGTAAAGGGGCTTTGCAGGCTGCTGAGGATTTGGGAGTAACCGTTGTATTTTTTGGAGTTGGGCAGTTGGAATGTCCTGTTTTTCATACTGTTAAGAGGAATAAGCTTTTTTCACTTGTATCTCCCGAGAGTTTTGATGGAATTATATATATTTCTTCTTCTATTCTAAACTATGTAGGTATGGATAGGTTTCTTGATTTCATTAAAAAATATGGCGATATCCCTTCAGCACATATTGGGATGAAGACATCTTTGCATACTACTTTCAATATTGACAACCGTTTAGGTATGTATACCGTTGTTGAACACCTCATCAAGGTTCACAACAGAAAAAAAATAGCATTTATCAAAGGATCTCCTGGAGTGTATGAAGCTGATGAAAGATTTACAGCTTACAAAAATGCCCTTACAGATAATGGTATTGAATTTGATGATCACTATGTCTTTGACGGATATTTCAATAGAGAGAGCGGAATCCTCGCTATAGAGGAATTTCTTGATACCAGAAAAATTGATTTTGATGCATTGGTAGGAGCTAATGACCTTATGGCTCTGTACGCAATGAAGGAACTTCAGCAAAGAGGGTACCGTATCCCCGAGGATATCAGTATTTGTGGGTTTGATGATTTAGTCAGTGCCAAAAGTTATCGACCCGCCTTGACTACTGTCCATCAACCGGCAGAAGAATTGGGGTATATGGCCCTTAAAGAGTTTTCCAATAACCTGATCACCGGATCTGCTGAAGTGAGGGATTATCAACTGCCTTCACAGTTGGTTATACGACAGTCCTGTGGCTGTAGCATTGAAGATTCTAGTATTCCTGTTAGTACTTCTGCTGAATCACAGGTATCTGGGATAATGGAAAGAGAATTTAATTCTTTTCTCAATGTCATGGCAAGGAATATTATTGGTTCCTTTAATGAGGATGATATTCGTAAGGTTCTAGCTGAAACCCTCAAGCTGTTTTCTATAGGCAATTTCTTTCTGGCCAAATACATTGATGATAATAACTGCCAAGTATTTTATGATTACAAGAACGAGTCTAGAAAAATAGTTCCGTCTAAGCAATGTATTTCAGATAACTTTGATGTTCACCCAACGGCATGTTCTCGATTTGTTCTTCCTCTCTATTATAAAGACGAAGATATAGGGTTTTTTATCTCAGATGCAGGCTCTAAAGATTTTCATGTCCTGGAAGTATTGGGAGATCATCTTTCTGGGGCCTTAAAAGGGGCCCAGCTTTTAAATGATGCTCATAAGTCCTCTGAACTGTTGGAGAAAGAGGTTGAATTACGAACAAAGGAGTTAGCCCAGCGTTCGTCAGAACTTGAAGTAGCTCTAGAAGAGGTGCAACTTGCCAGCAATAGGTTGAAATTGCTTGCCGTTGTAGATGATCTTACAGGTCTATTTAACCGACGGGGATTTTTAACTCTTGCTAGGCAGAATATCGAACTGTCAAAGAGAAATGGATCAGATGTCATGCTTGTTTTTCTTGATCTTGATGGATTGAAACAGATCAATGATAATTATGGCCATCACATTGGTGATATTGCCATTCAAGCTATGGCTACTATTCTCCAGAAGGTATTTAGAAAGTCCGATATCATAGCACGCCTAGGAGGGGATGAATTTACGGTCCTTGCAATTGACTGTACTGTTAAAGAATATCACCTCATTATGAAGCGGATGAATGAGTTAGTTGAGGATTATAATACTAATAGCCTAAACAAATTTACGTTAGCAGTATCCAGTGGAGCTGCCCCCTACAATACAAAGAATCAACTTTCAGTAGAGGACCTTTTACAAGAGGCCGATAGGGAGTTGTACAAAGTAAAAAAAGAAAAGAAGAAAAGAGAAAAAGAAGAAAAATTGAAAAGGGTAGTATCTCAAACGAAATAGAAGAATAAGGATATGGACGGTAGGTCCACAACAAAATACTGAACAGCACCCCTTCATCTGTATCAGAGAAACTATCCTTTTCAGGTTCTGTATGCTTTCGTTGTATCTCTTGAGCGCAAGATGGTATTCCTTTACAATCTTTGTATGGATCAACGAAAATATTTGGTATTCAATCCAGCTGTGCAGAAGTTTGTAGAGAGCTACTCATACTGCTTTAATGTGAAGATAACCTTTTTTTCTCTGGATTTGGAGGAGCTGTTGGTGGCTTTGCACTCTGCTTCTGATGACTATTGCTCACTGATACAGACAAACCTGCAAATACGGTACAGGTGCCTGCAACAGGACCGTATGATCTGTCAGCAGTGTAAGGAGCAGGGACAGCAGTTAGTCTACACCTGCCATGGGGGTCTTACCGAAGCGGTTATTCCTATAGAGCTTTCAGGAAGCTTGGTCTGTTATGCCCTCATAGGACAGTTTCGTACCTCCGCTAGCATTCCCCAATCGATAGCCCAGCCTTGGCTTGAACATGGGTTTGAGTTTTCTGTTCTGGAAGATGCTTTTCTCAAAAGGCCGCTTTACGATACGACAATGCTTGAAAGGATGTTTGACTTGTTTAGGGTATCCTTGTCCTTGCTCATTGAGACAAACTCCTTGAAATTACGTCAGCCTGATCTTATCGAGAAGATACTTATGTACATAGATGCCCATATCGGGCAGGCACTCACCATCTCTGAGGTGGCACAAG
>CAZGOK010000084.1:0-7776 GCA_964527665.1 uncultured Sphaerochaeta sp. | reverse complement strand
CAAGTCCTTATACCCAGTGATTGAATTGAAGAATTAGGCTTTACAGGCTACTAGTATTATTGCGAATTTCGTAACATTAAAAGAAACAAGTCAAGGTATACAAAAGTTACACTATTAGTGAATATTTTTGATATTTATTGGTATTTTTTGACACATTTTCATGTTTGTAGCACAGATTCTCTTATTTTTACATTTTTCCTTGCATAAAAAAAGTACTAAGTTTTGTAAAAGGTATGCAAGTAGTTATACAAGACTAAGAATCAGCTCACTCTAAGCCGTCTGTCAGGCTTACCAACCTATTTGCAATGAGGGTTGTATTACCTTTGATATTTTTTCGCGATGAATATAAATAGCCCCAGCACAGAATTCTATGCTGGGGCCAATACATAAGAAACCGCCGGAGAACCGGCGGCTATATACTTAGTAACTTTTGGAAACGTGCAATTTCCTAACCTTTTTCATCTGCTTGCGTGCTGCAGCTTTCTTTTTCCGGTTAAGGATGGTGGAAGGCTTCTCGAAATATTCTCTTTTTTTCCACTCACGAATGATTCCTTCTTTCTCCACCATGCGTTTAAAACGCTTGATTGACTTTTCCAAAGGTTCATTGTCATCAACTTTTACATATGCCATATATTACTACTCACCCCCTCTCCCGATTACTGGGTCTAAACTGCTACACCAGAATGCATCAAACATAGCTTGCATGTCAAGCATCTGGATGGTTAAACTCATTATACAAGGAGGGATATCAATACTATCCTTTTGAGTGGTTTCATAACAGAATCAGTCGTAAGATATTTTTGGTGGTTACAGATCGAGATATATTGGGATGATAGCAGACATGACCAGCTAAATACGAAGCAATCGTACATCACTTTACACCTTGATTGGCAGGTTGTGGTTAGTATAGATGGTTCTCACATATCAAAAGGTAGAGCTGAAGCAGTGCAAGGTCCTCGTTCTTCATGTATACTTGCGAGTAGCATTAGGAAGGAAGATCAGATGAAAAAACTCATTATATGCCCCAAGGAGTCTGGAAACACATGGAAAGTATGCCAATACATAGCAAGTAATTCAGACATTGAACTTATTAGTATTGCCAAAAACACGCAATACGATCTGCCAAACAGTGATGTCATCATAGTGGCATCAGGAGTGTATGGTAATCATGTCCACAAGAACATAGTGGCATGGATCGATAGCATTGGAAAAAATACGATCGATTCGAACACAAAAGTCTATCTGTTCCTAACATGGTTTGGCAGAGGCAACTCTGACAAAACAACTTTTAACGAAGTAAAGCGTCTCTTGGGCGAGAAAGGCATACAGCTTGAGGAGAACTATATGAAATGCTTTGGAAAAGGCATGGCCGTGATACGAACTTCTCATCCAAGTGAAGAGGATTGCAACAATGTCTTGGCTTGGGCAAAAGAGCTATAAAACATCGCGCTGGTAGCGACGCTTGGCTTGAATGTGATCATACACCGAATTATCAACCAGTACATTTCATGTACTGACACATCGTACGATCCAAGGTGGATTTTGAATTTCCCCCTGTTTTTTTAGGGTTACTACGCGCATACGAAACACCGCTGATTGGCTTTGGCTGATTCAGCGGTGGAACCTCTGCGTATTCACGATCGCTTGATCATGACAATCTAGAATGTGCCATTGACAGTTTCAGACATCAAAACAAATTGCCAGAAACTTCAGACCTCTATTGAATAGAAAGATATGTACTAATTTTTCTGATTGTTCTCTTCCTTTCTCAGTATCCCCCGGCGTTCCCGTATTTGCTTGTTCTGTGACCTGCTCTTATTTCTTGAACTCCGCTTGCTTATCTTCCTCTGTCTTGAGGTCCAGGATGGTGATCTGCAGCGTAGACTGGTTACGGTAATAGTTCCTTCCCAGACGGAAGGCCACATCCACCACCGAGCCCTTGTCAAAATCACGACCCACACGATCGGCTGCACTCCAATAGAGGGCGGGCCACTTGTACTGGCCAAAGGAGAGGGTCAGCTTGAGGTGACGCGGTCCCCCCTTATGGTTGTTCATGAACTGGATCTCTTCGATGAGCGCCCCTTCCATCATCAGGACCAGGGGAGGATTCTTCTCGCCAAAGGGCTCGAAGAACTCTACCACCTTGATGATGTCAGGGGTCATATAGGCCTCAGGGAGAGTGCAGTCTATCAGGATGGAGTCATCGTTTTCCTTAAGGCAATCCATGTGGTCAATCTCATCCATAACGCGTTTTTTGAACACAGGGAGATGTTCCACATCCATGGAAAAACCAGCAGCACAGGCATGCCCGCCAAAATCAAGGAAGAGGTCCTCAAAGACCGAGAGAAATTCGCGTACATTGAATTCGGCGGGGCTGCGCATCGAAGCTGATACGCGCGTCCCCCCTATGGTCGCCAGTACCATGGCAGGGGCGCTGAACTGCTTCATCAGGCGGCTGGCCATGACCCCTGTTATCCCCCGGCTGAGCGAGGCGTCCTCAACCATGACAAGCTTGGAGCCGGTTTGCTCAAAGCTCTCCTTTGCCTGGGGAGCAAGACGTTCCCATGCATCCTCACCCATCTTCTGCCTCTCCTTGTTCAAGGCCAGCAGTTCTCCGGCAAGGCTTTCGGCCACAGCAAGGTCGGGGGCAAGGAGCATGTCCACTGCCAGCGAAGGCCTGCCCATCCGTCCCGAGGCGTTGATGACCGGCGATATCTGCCAGGAGATATCGCTGGTTGAAAGGACCTTTCCGATAAGGTTCTGCATCGTAAAGAGGGGAAGCAGAGCCTCCCTCCCCCCTGAAGCGAGCACCTTGAGCCCACGCTTTACCAGCAGGAGGTTCTCATCCTCCATAGGCATGAGGTCTGCAATGGTTCCAATGGCCACCAGGTCAAGGACCGCATCATAGCCAGTGTCCAGCAGGGGGTGTTTCTTAATGGTGTATGCGCTGAAAAGGGAGTAGAGCACCTGCAGCTCGTCACGCCCATGCACACTGTACTTCAGAGCGCGGCTGATGTTCGAAAGGGCAAAGAGCCCCTTGCCCTTGATCACAGGCATGACGCTCTCCATCTCGGCCCTCATGTCAGCCAGATGTATCTCCACGCCCTTGCCAAAGGCCTGCCGCAGTTGAGCGAGCTCAGAGGCGGCATCCAGGACAAGGATAGGGACTCCGGCTGAGAGGAACTTGAGCACCTTGCTCTGCGAGGGCAGCAGCAGGCCGGGGTTTATCTCCTCGATGACCCGGTCGATGACCAGGAGGTTCTCAACGCGCATGGCCTGGATAATGACCGTATCATGGCCGGGCTGTGCATGCAAAAGGATGCACTCCTCGTGGTAGAACTCAGTCTGGCTGAAACGTAACGCCCAGATAACCTTGGCAACCACCCCACACCCGGCAAGATGCTCAAAGGGATAGCCACAGCCGCTTACCTTGGGATCGATGATGGCCAGGGCAGGAGGCAGCTCATCGCCGGCGAGATGGTGGTCCAGTATGATGGTGTCCATGCCAAGGGTCTTGGCATGTGCAATCTCTGCATTGTTGGAGATGCCGCAGTCAACGGTGATGATCAGCGTCACATCCTCCTTATAGGCGAGGTCGACGCCCTCCATGGTCAGGCCATAGGGCTCATCACCTTCGGGCACCTTGTAGGAGACGGCGATGCCCATCCGCTGCAGCTCAAGGACAAGCAGGGCCGTGCTGGTGATGCCATCGACATCACGGTCGCCAAAGACGCGTACATTCTCCCCTTCGGCGACCGAACCGTTGATGCGGTCGACAACCTCTTCCATGTCGTCAAACAGGAACGGGTTATGCAGATAGGTAAGCTCACTCTCGAGGAGAAACTTTACCTGGTCGGGGGAGCTCAGACCACGGCGGACCATGATCGAAGCACACAAGGGATCCAATCCATACTGCTCATGCAGATGCTTCACGTCCTGGGACGCTACAGCCTTTTTTTTCCATTCCATATGTATATAACAACCTTACAATAAATTTTCTCAATCAAAACAGATGCTCAAGCATCCCACCGGCGAGCGTCTTCAGCTCCTTGCCGCTTACCAGCGATGCATAGCGCAACATGTACGTCTTCATACGAAGCGTCGCCCGTTCGCTGAGCTCCACAGAGACAGCTCGATGGAAGTCCATCCCTTTGGTGAGGGTCAGATACCTTCTGGCCCCGGGTCCGAGCACCATAGCCGAGTCCAAGGTGGCACACCCTTCGCAACAGGGGCTTCCCATCTGCGAATTGAACCTGAGGATCTCCTCAGGTGCGTAGGGACGCTCACACAGGGGGCACCTGGTGAAGTCAGCCTGCAGCCCACAGATATCAAGCAGCCTCAGGACAAATTGGATAAGAATCCTGGCAACCAACTCCTGGTGGGAACAGAGCATATCAAGGGCCTTGCTCAAAAGCCCGTACTGGGAAGTGCTGTCCCCCCCATTGGTATTGATGATCAGCTCACAAAAGAACAAAGCTGCATAGTTCGCAGCCAAATCGGTACGAATCTCATCATGGGTAGCGATGAGCTGGACATCCTTGAGCGTATAGTCCTGTTTTACGGGGTTGTAGTACAAGAAGAACTGCCCATCGGAGAAGACATCCCCCTTTACAGCCTTCAAGGACTTTCTCGCCCCATAGCTGACCACATCCACGACACCAAAATCAACAGTCAACAACTTGAGCCTGCGGTTCATCTCTCCGTACCGTATGCTGTGCAGTACAATAGCCAAGGACGATACGTTTCGTTCCATGAACCCTCCGAAACAAGAGTAGAACAGTGGGGGTAAAAAATCAACTGGTTGGAAGATCGCCTTTCCTGTGATATGCTTTCCGCCATGAAACGTCTAGCTCTCTCCATACTTCTCTTCGTTATGGCCCTCACCACCCTACTAGGCTCTAGTGTGGGCGAAAGACAGGTACAGGAACAGCCCTTTGACAGTGAAAAGGAGCTTGGGAAGATCGACTTCTCCAAGCCTTTGGCACCCAACCAGCAAGAGTGGGTGGACCGAGCTAGCGTCTCGCTGCTCACTGTAGGAAGCGGCGACCCCCTCTACGCCTGGTTCGGGCACAGCGCCCTGATCATAGGCCAGCCATCAGGGGGGGAGGTGATGTACGACTACGGGGTCTTTGACCTTGATCAGAAGAACTTCTACCTGAACTTCGCCCGAGGGCGCATGTACTACTCAGTCTGGGAGAGCGCCGCCCCCTGGAGGATCGATGAGGCCCTCCAGGAGAAGCGTGATGTGAAGCTCATCGAGCTCAACCTGAGCCCCGAGGCAAAGCTGGCGACCATCAGGTTCCTGCAGAACAATGCAAAGGCGGAGAACAGCACCTACCTCTACCACTTCTATAACGACAACTGCGCAACCAGGATCAGGGATATCCTCAATGCCGCCACCGACGGGGATTTTCGCCGTTGGGCCGAGGCTCAGCCCACCTCTACGAGCTTTCGCCAATTCGTCCAGCGCTACATGAGTCACTCCCCTGTTGTCTTCTGGGCCCTTGATTTTCTCCAGGGCAAGAACATAGACAGGCCCCTCAACCGCTATGAAGAGATGTTCCTGCCAGAAAGCCTGCACCAGGCGGTGCTGGACTACTGTCCTTCGCTTGTTGCACAGGAGAACATCCTCCTGGATACCAGCGGAAGCGACGTACGCTTCACAGCCCATAGCAAGAGTGTGAACCATGACTGGGCCTATGCACTTTCAGGTATTGCATTGGCCTTGACTCTGTTCCTGTTGGGAAAGCGCTACAGGCGGACAACCTCACTGCTATACGCCCTGCTGCTGTTTGCCCTGGCAATCCTGGGCAGCGTCCTGCTGTTCATGATGAGCTTCTCGGATATGGACATGACGTGGTTCAACGAGAACATAGTGGTGGTCAACCCGCTGCTCTTCATTGGAATGGCCTCGGCATTCCGGTCAGCTTTTGCCAACCGGAAAAAAAGGGCATTGCATGCAAAGCCCATACAGGGGGGGATGCTGGCAAAGAAGACCTTTCAAGCTATGTTCGCACTCAGCGTTGCGCTTGTAGTTGCAAAAGGCTTGCTGCCATCGATCCTCATACAGGACAACCTGAAGGTCATCCTGCTGCTCATGCCGATCGCGCTCTCAGGGGCGACCTTTCATGGCTGGGGTGACCGAAAAAAGCTCTAGGGCCTGCATCTCCAACCGCTTTGCAACAAAGGAAGCAAGAAAGCCCTCTATCTGTACATTATAGAAACGAGCTGCATCATTGTACCCATTCAAAGGCTCAGCCAAAGCCTGCTCAGCTTCATAGATCTTCTCAAAGTAAGCCGCATACAGCGGGTACTGCTCAAAGGTGAAGATCTTCTTCTGCAGTATGGCCAGTTCCTTATCAAGGGCGACATAGAGTGCACTCAATGAAGAGGGTGAAAGATCCTTGCTGGAAGGTTCCAGCAGGGACTCCATCCCCCCGGCCAAAGCATCATCTTCCAATAGGGATGCCAGGGTCCGACTATAGGTGAAGCGTTCGTCCATCTTCTCCATCACCGTTTCAAGGAAAACATTCGCTTCCCGCCTGTATTTCTTCAGGCGGGAGACGTTGTTCTGATCGATGGCAAAAACGGCAAAAACGAGCAGGATAGCCACCACCGCAATGCTGATAACAGCACTGCGGCGGTTGGGAAACATTGGTTTGCCCTTATTTCTTGAGGACAATCTTGGTTCCCTTTCCTTCATAAAGCGCCCCATAGAGGTGTTCGGGATCGGTGATGAGGCCGGTATTGCCGGTGCTCTTCACAAAGTCCACAATGGCCTGCATCTTGGGAAGCATGCTGCCCGGTGCAAAATGCCCTTCGCCCATGTACTGCTGGGCCTCCTCTACAGTTATGGTGTCCAGCGTCTTCTGCTCGGGCTTGCCGTAGTTGAGGCATACCTTCTCCACCGCAGTTGAGATGACAAAAAGGTCAGCCTTCAACTCCTTGGCCATGAGGGCGGCAGCGAGGTCCTTGTCGATGACAGCTTCCCTTCCACTGAGGTAGCCCGCCTCATCACGCACGACGGGAATGCCGCCGCCACCGGCTGCGATGACGATGACCTTATTGTCCAACAGGCTCTTGATCGTCTCGATCTCGACTATGGACTGGGGTTTGGGGCTTGCAACCACACGGCGATAGCCGCGTCCTGCATCCTCAACACAGACCCAGCCATCATGCTTTTCGCGGTTTTTTGCATCTTCATCCGTCATGAAAGAACCAATCGGCTTGGTGGGGTTCTGGAAGGAGGGGTCATTGTCGGCGACCTCCACCTGGGTGACTACTGTGGCCACGTTCGGTCGCAGGCCAACCTTGTTGAACTCATTGTTCAGAGCCATCTGCAGCTGGTAGCCAATGGCACCTTGGGTGTCGGCGACACAACTGTCCAGGGGGACGGAGTGGAGAATGGTACGGGAGAATTCCGCCCTGAGCAGGACAAATCCAACTTGTGGGCCGTTGCCATGGGCAATGACGACCCTGTGGCCCGCTTCGACTAGCTTGACAATATGGGCCGCTGTCTTGCGTGCAGCCTCATACTGGGCAGCTATTGTAACATGTTTTGCATCTTCGATCAGTGAGTTTCCGCCTATGGCGATTACTATAAGTTTACTATCCATCAGGGTTCCTTCCTTGGTAAAATATCTTGTCCATCATAGCATAGATGCAACACATTGCAACAGATTTACCCTTGCTTCTGCAGGAAAAGGGCCCCTCTCCATCAAAGTTTCCCCCTGCCGTTTGACCGGCCTCCCCCCTTTCTGGTAAACTCCGCTCCAA
>CAZGOK010000083.1:0-7859 GCA_964527665.1 uncultured Sphaerochaeta sp. | reverse complement strand
TTAAAGAATTACAAAGAACAGTTAAGAAAAGCTGTGATTTTCTATCACGTCTTGACCAGTGATGAAATTAATGGAAATTTTGATTTGGTGGCTGCGAATAAATTGAATCAACACAGTATTTTAAGAGAACTTGTACCTGTGCTTAAGAAAGGTACAGTTTTCATATTAGAAGTTGCACTCGATGTAGTTAGTGGATTTGTTAATGAGTTGATGGTTATGACAGATGAAGAACTGGCATTTATACAAAAATTTCGAAATGGAGAATATTGTCCAGAGTTACTCTTTGACGACCCTGAAATAATTGACAGAATAAGTTGGCATCCAATGGCAAGGTGGAAAGTAAGTAAACTCAAAGAATGATAATGGCATTACAGCCGACTGGTACCGTTTCCTTCCAAAGGTACTAGAAAGGGCTGCCAATAGGATCTGCAACGAGGTCAGTGGAGTCAACCGTGTACTCTATGACATTACCAGCAAGCCCCCTGGGACCATTGAGTAGGAGTAAGCGAACGTATAGCATCTGAATTGAAGATAATCAGGGAATATGACCACACCTTTCCGTTCAATCGACTTGCGAGAATTCATTCTCAGATACTTTGCACAGGGAAAGATAGGCTTTCTTTCTGCTTTGCTCCTTCACAGTAAACGTGTGCAGGAATGCAGAAATGCGAGCGAAGTCGTTGCCGATGATACACCGGTGTTATGGAATAGGAATATGCAAAAGACGCATAATTTCTTTCTCTGATTCGAGAACCCGTTCAGCTATGAAGTCTATGAACGGTTGGTCATTCGCATGCGCCTGTTCGAGGAGCATGATGTATTCCTGCCGTAGTATTGGTGGGATTAGAGCGAACATGTAGCCATCCTGTAGGAGCGCTGTATTCATAAGTAAGCGGGATATTCTCCCATTGCCGTCGATGAATGGATGGATGAACACAAAGCGCTTATGAAAAAGGGCTGCAAACTCCACAGGATGATAGTTCTTGCGTTCAGAAGCTACCCATTGAAACAGGGCTTTCATCTCTGTTTCAATCTCTTTGACTTTGCAAACGGGATACTTCGACCCAGTGATAAGTACTGGATCTGTACGATACTTGCCGGCAAATGGAAGATTGATATCCTTTAGGAATAGGCGATGCATGGTAAGGGCATCTTTTACAGATATTTGATAATTTCCAAGGAGGGTGAACATGAAGTCATAGGCTTTGGCGTGACCAATGGCTTCAAAAGTATCGTTGAGAGGTTTCCCCCCTACAGTCAGCCCATCTTCCAATAGCACTTTTGTTTCACTCTCTGTGAGGGTATTCCCTTCCAAGGCATTGCTGGACCAGGTAAGGCCGATACGGTAATAGCTTTTCAACTCGTTCAACAGGTGCCCCTCAAAGGGGCGAAGCTCATCAATTGCTCTTTTATAGTGATCAATTTTCTCAAGTAGTTTCATTCTGAAATACTCCCCCTAACCAATGGTACACGCTCAACATCATCATTTGGTGGTCAAAACAGCTTTGGTTCTCTCTCTGTATTTCGTGCCTAGGGTGGATGATTCTCAAGTTTCTTGCAGGTAGCAATCATCCACATTGGGGTAACTAAAACTCAAACATCTGTATTTTTTATGATGTGTTTTGTAGTCACCTGTAGTATACAGGCATACATTTGTAATTGCTATGACTAAAAATGTACATGCTTATGCTACACCAGTACTTGATTCGTCCATATATTTTTCCTGCTTCAAAGCTTCAGAATCTGAGTGTGAGGTCAACTCATGTTATTACCGCATAGAGTGGCTTGATCCGCTTCTTATACACCTTGGCAAAGAAGAAGAGCGACAGGGCCAGGGCTGAGCTCTCTGCTATGATGAAGGCGTACCAGAGGGCATCGAGTCCAAAAAAGTGTCCCAAAATGTACGCAACCGGAATAAGGAATATCAGTTGACGCGTGATGGAGATGATCATGCTGATATAGCCGTCCCCCACTGCCTGGAAGAGGGCTCCCAAGGCTATGCAGATGCCAGCGCTTATGTAGCAGAGGCTTATCCTGGGCAGGGCCACCTTTCCTATCGCCATCATCTCATCGGATGCGTTGAACAAGGAGAGAAGGGCTCCGGGGAAGAGCATGAAAACAGCAAAGCCGGCTGTCATGATGAAGAGGGAGATTATCAGGCCCACCCTGAGGGTCTCCATCATCCTCTTGGGCCGGTTTGCCCCATAGTTGAACCCCAATATCGGGGTCATGCCGCTGTTGAGACCGAAGATGGGCATGAAGACAAATGACTGCAACCTGAAATATACTCCGAATACCGAAACAGCGGCTGTTCCAAAAGATATGAGCAGCTTGTTGAGGCTGGTCGTCATGATGGTGCCTATTGCCTGCATGATGATGGAGGGAAGGCCCACTGCATAGATGTCGATGACCGTGCGTCTTTCAAGCTTGAAGTACTTTGCCCTGATCTTCACTTCCTTGTTCCTGCGGACAAAGTAGATGGCAAGGATTGCAGCCGCATGCTGGCCGATGACGGTGGCAATGGCTGCTCCCAATACACCCATGGCAGGAAAGCCGAAGAGGCCGAAGATGAGGATGGGGTCGAGTATGATGTTTATGATGGCTCCTGTGCTCTGGATGATCATGGGCCTGATAGTATCTCCCGTGGCCTGCAGGATCCGTTCGCATGTGATATCGACAAAGATGGCGAACGAGAAGAAAAAGCAGATGGTCACGTACTGGGTCCCCATCGCAAGCAGCCCAGGTTCGTCAGTGAAGAAGGTGAAAAAGGTCCTGGAGAAGAAGAGCCCTATGACAGCGAAGATGATCCAACTGAAGAAGGAGAGTGTCAGGCCGTTGTTGGCCGCCTTCTCCGCCCCTACATAGTCCTTTGCCCCCAGCTTTCGTGCCAACAGGGAGTTTACTCCCAAGGAGGTCCCCACTGCCACTGCGATGAGCAGGTTCTGCATGGGAAAGGCCAGGGAGACCGCTGTGAGGGCCGCCTCGCTGTACTGAGCGAGGAATATGCTGTCCACTACATTGTAGAGGGCTTGGACCATCATGCTGATCATGATGGGAAAGGACATGGATAATACTAATGTTGGTATGGGCTTGATGCCCATCTTGTTCTCTTGGATCGGTTGCACAAAAATTCCTTATTCCGAGGCGTTTCGGATAGATAGTAATACCATGCCCATCCTCTAATGTAAAGGAAGGGAACGCTGTTCCCTTCCTTTGCATTACATAGGTGTGTCAGGACAGAGAATTAGAGGGAGGTGTTGTGTTTGGCTGAATAGGCCTCACACTCCTTCTTGCCCTGCCCTTCATTGACTCTGAGTAGGAGAGAGCCCCCCCCTATAAAGAGAAGGATCAGGCTGATGATGCCGAACCGGTTGTTCCCTGTGACGATGGTGACCACACCCATCAGCAGAGGTCCGATGATGGCTGCGAACTTTCCGAGCATATTGAAGAAACCAAAGAACTGGGCTGAGTTTTCCTTGGGTATGAGGCGGGTATAGTAGGAACGCGAAAGGGCCTGGATGCCCCCCTGGAAAAGCCCTATGCAGATGGCAAGCAGGTAGAAGTGTATCGGCTTGGACATGAAGTAGCCCATGAATGCTATGATGGCGTACGCGCAGATAGCAACCAGCAGGGCCTGTTTTACTCCTATCTTCTTGCCGAACCAGCTGTAGGCCAGGGCAGAGGGGAAGGCCACAAACTGGGTTATGAGCAGGGCTACAATGAGGGACTCGCTGGGGAAGTCCAGGGCTGTGCCGTAATTGACCGCCATCCTGATGATGGTATCAACCCCATCGATGTAGAGCCAGTATGCTATGAGAAATATGGAGAGGGTTCTCAGCTGGCTGATATTGGCAATGGTGCGGGCAGTCTCCTGCAAACCCTTTCTGATGGCTTTCCCAAGGGGGAGGGAGTTCTTCGGTTCCTCCTCCTTGACGAAGAGCATGAGCGGGATGGTGAAGACAACCCACCAGATACCGACTGTGACAAAACTCATCTTGATGGCATCAGCTTCGTTTGCAAATCCAAACTTTTGTGGAAAGAGGAACATCAGCACATTCACCAGGAACAGCAGGCCACCTCCTATATAGCCGAGGCTGAAGCCCAGTGAGGATACGAAGTCGACTTTTTTCTCAGAAGCTACAAAGGGAAGCAAAGAGTCGTAAAACGTGTTGGCACCGCTGAAACCGATACTGCCCACTACATAGAAGATGACGGCAAGCTGCCAGTTTCCCATCTGTATGAACCAGAGGCTTGCGGTGAGGATTGCACCGAGATAGGCGAAGAAGACGAGCAGGCGCTTTTTGTATGTGCCGTAGTCGGCAATGGCGCCTACAAAAGGTGCGAATACGGCTATAAGCAGGGAACCAAGGGAGTTCGCAAGCCCTAAGTAGAAAGTTCCCTGCTGTGCCGTGGCTCCGACAGCCCAGTAGGAGGTAAAGAAGACAGGGAAAAACCCAGCCATGACCGTCGTCGCAAAAGCACTGTTGGCCCAGTCATACAGGGCCCAGGAGAAGATCGAGCGTTTGGAATCTTGCATTGTGCTACCTCTAGACTATAGGGTACCAGCTAAATGATGAACTGTCATGAAAGATTTTCGCTAATTGGTGGGCCTTTGGAGCATGCTTGTATTCTCTTGCACAACTGATGGCCGTTCAATACAATAGGGCAATAAAGAATAAGATGTCGGGAGGTATCCCTCATGATAGTGTGTAAATTCGGCGGAAGCTCAGTTGCTGAAGCCCAGCAGATACGGAAGGTCAAGCAGATCATCGACTCAGATCCCAGGCGCCAGATAGTGGTTGTATCAGCCCCTGGCAAACGTTCCAAGGATGACGAGAAGGTAACGGACATGCTCTATGCATGTAATGCCATGGTGCAGCAGGCCCTTTCCTGCAAGGACCTGTTCAAAAAGATATCCCTCAGGTACACCACCATACTCACAGACCTGGGATTGCAGGCAAAGCCCTTCCTCCCTGTGCTGGAGGAGGTACGTCAGATGATTGATGCCGGTCATGGCGCTGAGTATGCTGCTAGCAGGGGCGAGTACCTTGCAGCCAGGATGGTCGCAACCTTCTTGGGTTGGGAGTTCCTTGATACCGATCCCCTTATTGTCATCAACCATGATGGTACGGTGAATCCCCTGACGTGGGAGAACCTCAAACGGGCTCTCAAGCCCAATGTAAAATATGTGGTGCCAGGTTTCTATGGATGCGACCCCGAAGGGAAGGTGAAGACTTTCAGCCGTGGAGGGTCTGACATTACCGGAGCCATCCTTGCCAATGCATCAGGTGCCGAGACATATGAGAACTGGACTGATGTGTCCGGGGTGTTTGTCATCGACCCAAGGCTTACCTCCGATGTAAAGGTCATCAAGGAGATGACCTACCGCGAGGTAAGGGAGCTTGCTGGTGTCGGTGCTGGGGTATTCCATGAGGAGGCCATCGCACCTATTTTCTCTTCAGGCATACCCATCAATGTGAAGAATACCAACGTCCCCCTCGATGCAGGGACGATGATCCTTCCCTCGCGTGAGGTTGGGGAGCATCCTTTGGTAGGTATCTCTGCAAAGAGTGGATACAGCCGCCTCTCCTTGAGAAAGCTCATGCTGTTCAAGAGAACAGGCATCAGGCACGCCTTGCTTACCATGCTTCATATCTTTGGAGTGCGTCCCACCTTCTCCTTGTTTGGGGTCGACAGCATGGTCTGGTTTTTTGAGACTGCCCAGGCTAGCGACAGTGTGCTCAATGCGATGTGCGCAAGGCTGAAAAGCGAGTTTGACCTTGAGGAAGTTGTTGTGGACCATGGGCATGCAGTGCTGGGCATCATAGGATCTGGAGTGATGCAGGATAGTTCTGTCATTGCCAAAAGCACCACCGCCCTTGCTCAGGACAGCATTACCCTTAATTTCCTTAACTATGGCTCCTCTGATACCTCCATCCTGATCGGAGTCAAGAGTGAGCAGGCTCAGGATGCTGTGAAGTGTCTCTATAAGGCTTTGTTCTAGAACTGGAAAGATATTCTAGCTTCATAAAAATATTCCGGATAAGGAATGATATTCATGGAGCTAGTATTGTACATCTGTTCAATCTTGTTTGTTTTTGGGTAATGCCTTACTGTGCAGGTATGACCCATGAAAATGGGTAATATCTGCACAGTACATATTATTTACATTGAGGGTAGCTTTGTGATTTCACAAGAATCAATCTTGTTGGCTTTGCTTATTTTTGTTGCAAGGGTGTTCGATGTCTCCCTAGGGACTTTCCGCCATGCTATGATCATCCGTTCCAAGCGGGGGATTGCGTTCAGCATAGCCTTTTTCGAGTCCCTTATCTGGGTGTTCGCCGTTTCTAAAGTACTTACTAATCTTACCGATCCACTCACTGCCTTCGCATATGCCCTGGGCTTTGCATCGGGTACCTTTGTAGGCATTACCATAGAGAGCTTTCTCAAAATTGGTGAGCAGGTGGTAAAGGTTTTCAGTGTAAAGGGTAGGGAAGTGGCTGCACAGCTCAGGAGCGACGGCTTTCGGGTAACAGAATTTTTAGGTCAGGGTCGTGATAGTGAGGTAGTCCTCCTCTTTGTCCAGGTAAGGCGTAGGGAGGCTAAGAATGTGCTCAAGCTTGCCAGGGGGATCGATAAGCAGTGTTTCCTTGTTGTTGAGGATATCAAGTATGTCGATAGCGTGAAATTGTAGGCAGCAGCTTAGCTTGATCCTTCACTAGTGGTTGAAGCAATTATCTGCATCATTAGGGATATTCCTACCAGTATGATGAGCATAAAAAGAACCGGTTCAGTGAACCGGTTCTTTTTTAATCAAAGGATACTTACTTTACAGGCTTGATGACCTGTTCGGTGTCGAGGTCGAAGAACTTGACTTTTGCCATGTCGGGAATCAGGTAGATCTTGCTGTCAACCTTGGGGATGACGGTCGGATCGATCTTTCCGATGACCTGGCTCTTGGAGGTTGCAATATAGACGTGGGTCTCAGAACCGAGGGGCTCTACAACACTTACACGGCCATTGATGGTCTCTCCATCCTTCTCTGCATGGCTGAACTTCACGTCTTCAGGGCGGATACCAAAGGTTACGCTCTTGCCGACATACGGGGTGAGCATCTTTTTCTGGTCAGCGGTCAGCTTCAGGCGGAAGGTTCCTTCATTAGCATACAGGTCAGCTCCATCGGCTTCGATGGCGGTCTCAAGGAAGTTCATTGGTGGTGAACCGATGAATCCTGCGACAAACTTGTTCTGGGGATCGTTGTACAAGGGCAAAGGACCACCGATCTGCTGGATGATACCGAACTTCATGACGACGATGACGTCAGCCATGGTAAGGGCTTCAACCTGGTCATGGGTTACATAAATCATCGTAGCCTTCAGGCGGCTGTGCAGTGAGGAAATCTCTGCACGCATCTGGACACGAAGCTTAGCGTCAAGGTTTGAAAGGGGTTCGTCAAAGAGGAATACCTTTGGCTTACGTACAATTGCACGACCGACAGCAACACGCTGTCTCTGTCCACCGGAAAGGGCCTTGGGCTTTCTGTCAAGGAGTTCTTCAATTTCAAGGATCTTGGCAGCTTCACGTACACGCTGGTCAATCTCTTCCTTGGGGAACTTGCGAATCTTAAGACCGAATGCCATGTTATCATACACTGTCATGTGGGGATACAGAGCATAGTTCTGGAAAACCATTGCAATGTCTCTGTCTTTGGGGGGAACGTCGTTGACTAGGTTGTTGTCAATGTAGAGTTCACCGCTGGTGATGTCTTCAAGACCAGCAATCATGCGAAGTGTTGTGGACTTACCACAACCCGAAGGTCCAACCAAGACTACGAAGTCCCGGTCCTTGATGTCGATGTT
>CAZGOK010000082.1:1896-7972 GCA_964527665.1 uncultured Sphaerochaeta sp. | reverse complement strand
GATGTATATATGCTTTTTTTCTAATAATACAGGAGATTTATCTCTTAAGTATGTGTAAAAGGAAATGTCTGAAAGGAGTTCTTAGTAAAATTCTTGCGTAAATAAAACGAAAAATAAGCAAAATATTTCTTGACAGCGTAAATATACCATGCTAGTTTTAATTAAACTAATTTACCAAACAAAATAGTTTCACGTAAGAAATTTGTTTTGTACAACCGTAGGAGGTTTGAGATGAAAATGAAGAGTAAGCTGTTCTTGGTCTTGTTGTTGGTTCCGATGTTGGCATTTGTTTCCTGTTCTGGAAAGGATGATGCCCCAACTGCCGCTGCACAATCAGCAGCGCCTGTCGTTGTTGAAAGTACCCTGAAGATTGGTATGTCTTTCCAGGAACTTGACAACCTATACTTCGTTGTTATGCGTGAAGCTCTTGAAGAGGCTTGTAAGTCAATGAATGCAACGGCAATCGTAACTGATGCACGCCACGATGTGAGCAAGCAGATCAGTGACATTGAGGATATGATTCAGGATGGCATTGATATCCTGCTTATCAACCCAACAGATTCCGTTGGAGTGCAAGGTGCTGTTGAAACTGCAAAGAAAGCTGGTGTAGTTGTTGTAGCAGTTGATGCTCAAGCAAACGGGCCCATTGATTCTTTCGTCGGTTCTAAGAACTATGATGCAGGTTACATGGCAGGTGAGTATCTCGCAAAGCAGATCAACAACAATGGAAAGGTTGCCATCCTTGATGGTATCCCCGTCGTTCCCATCCTGCAGAGAGTTGAAGGTTTCACCGATGCAATGAAAAACTACCCCAACATCCAGATTGTCGACAAACAGAATGGTAAGCAGGAAAGAAGCATTGCTCTTGACGTAACAGAGAACATGATCCAGGCAAACCCTGACCTGAGTGGTATTTTCTCAGTCAACGATGGGGGTTCCATGGGAGCACTCGCTGCCATTGAAGGTTCAGCTAAGAATATTTTGCTCGTAAGTGTTGATGGTAATCCTGAGGCAGTAGCCGCTATACAGAGCGGTGGACCTTTCAAGGCTACAAGTGCACAGTTCCCAAGAGACCAGGTTAGGATCGCCATTGGTATCGCCATGGCAAAGTATTGGGGTGCTAATGTTCCCAAGCACATTCCCGTTGATGTCGTGTTGCTTGACAAGGCCAACAGCGCAAACTTCTCATGGTAGGTTAAGAGCACCTAGTGTCTGATAATCCGTACTTGTTGGGTGATATGCATCACCCAACAAGTTTTAGGAGAGGGATCGGTATGAGTGAATTCGTATTACGTTTAGCAAATATTTCAAAAAGTTTTGTGGGGGTAAAAGCCCTACAGGATGTCCACCTCGACTTGAAGAGAGGGGAGGTTCATGCCCTGCTCGGAGAGAATGGTGCTGGCAAGTCAACCTTGATGAAAGTTCTTTCCGGTGTATATCAGCCTGATTGTGGAACCATCGAGATGAACGGCAAACCGGTACATTTCAGCAATCCCCAGATGGCAAAGGATGCCGGTATCGGCATCATATTCCAAGAGTTCAGCCTCATCCCCCACCTCACTGTTACGCAGAATATCTTTCTTGGAAGAGAATTGAAGAACAAGATAGGGATGATGGATAGCAAGGAAATGCATAAGATAGCCATTGAGCGACTCCATGACCTCAATGTGGATATCGACCCCCATAGCCTTATCAGCGAACTGAGCATAGCCAAGCAGCAGTTCGTAGAGATCGTGAAGGCCGTATCCGACGAGGTGAAGGTCCTGATTCTTGATGAACCCACTGCAACCCTTACCCCTGGAGAGGTCAAGCAGCTGTTTACCCTCATGCGGACACTCCAAAAGAAAGAGGTTTCCATGATCTTCATCTCACACCATCTTGATGATGTGTATGAGATCGCCGACTCGGTAACCTGCCTTCGAGATGGGCAGTACATCGATACCAGCCTCGTCAAGGATGTCAAACCCGATGACTTGGTACGGAAAATGGTGGGAAGGACTGTTTCCCAGAGTTTTCCTCCAAAGCCACCTTATGCTGAGATTGAAAAGCGGGAAGTCCTTATGGATGCTACGGTACAGAGGTCCAAGACTACATCCAAGCAGAGCTTGCTGCTGCACAAAGGGGAGATACTAGGAATATCAGGCTTGGTTGGAGCAGGACGGACAGAGCTGATCCGTTCACTGATCGGAGCTGACAAGTCACATTTCAAGCGTGTCACCTATCACGGCAAAGATATCCGCTTGACGACTCCGCATGAAGCCCTTACCCAAGGTATCGGCCTGGTTCCTGAGGACAGGAAAACCCAGGGCCTGATACTTCCCTTCTCCATATGTGACAACATTGTCATCAATACATTGAACAAGACAGCCAAACGAGGCTTTTGGATCGATCATAAGAACAATGTCCTGGTAAGCAATGCCCGTAGGGATGAGCTGTCCATCAAGACGCCATCAGTTGACCAGTTGGTACAGAACCTGAGTGGAGGAAACCAACAGAAGGTTGCCATAGCCAAGTGGCTGACCACAAGGTGTGATCTCCTGATATTTGATGAGCCTACCCGTGGTATCGATGTCGGGGCAAAGGCAGAGATATATCTCTTGATGAGGGTCCTGGTCAAGTCTGGCATTTCCATCATCATGATCAGCAGTGAGCTTCCTGAGGTTATTGGCTTGAGCGATAAAGTTGTGGTTATGAGAAATGATGAGATTGTAGCAACGTTGACCGAAGAGGATATCAACAGCGAACTGATAATGAATTATGCGACAGGAGGAAAGAAGCATGGACAACCAGAAGTTTAACATAGGGGTGACTGCCCTCAAAAAATTGAAAAAAAGACCTGAAATGTTCACGCTAGCGGCTTTTATAGTCCTGTGTATTTTCATGACAATCATTTCTGATAACTTTTTCTCCATGAGCAATATCAATAATATTCTCAGGCAGATATCAGTCAATGCGATAATATCCATTGGCATGACCATGGTCATCCTTACTGGAGGAATTGACCTTTCCGTAGGTCCTGTCATGGCGCTTTCCAGCACTATCATGGCAGGGGCGATGATCAACGGCGTGCCTCCCTTCTGGGCTGTGGTCCTGGGGATGCTCGTTGGTACTGCTTTTGGGTTCCTCAATGGGTTTCTCATATCGTATGTCAAGCAGCCAGCCTTCATCGTAACGCTGGCAATGATGGAAATCGCCCGCGGTATCTCGCTGCTCTACACCAAGGGTTATCCCCTCAGCGGATTGCCCCAGTCTTTTGGAGCAGTGGGAAAGGGTAAGCTCATGGGTATTCAGACTCCTGTTTTAATAATGTTGGTGATGTATGCCCTTGCATATCTCTTGCTGAATAAGTTTATCTTCGGTCGGTATGTGTATGCCATCGGAGGGAATGAGGAGGCCACCAGGCTTTCGGGCATTCGGGTTAAGAAGAATAAGTTGCTCGTCTACATGATAAGCGGCTTTACTGCTGCAACTGCCAGCCTTATTCTCACCTCCCGCCTGATGTCAGGTCAGCCAAACTCAGGAGTTGGGTTTGAACTCGATGCAATAGCAGCCGTTGTACTTGGTGGTACTGATATGGCAGGAGGTCGAGGGCATATATTCGGAACCCTGCTTGGGGCTCTGATGTTGGGTGTTCTAAATAATGGGTTGAACTTGATGGGAGTCTCTCCCTACATGCAACGTGTAGTGAAGGGTGTGATCATCCTTGGTGCTATCTACATCAGTTCAAGTAAAGAAAAAAAATAAAAACATGCACCTTGCATGACGCAATACGTAGTAGATTTTGAAGGAGATACAAATGAATTTACCTAAAACGATGAAGGCTCTTGTAGCGTACAGTTCTTCTGATTATAGGTTGGTAGAAGACTTTCCAACCCCAACCTGTGGCCCTGAAGACGTGATCATCAAGACTGAAGGGTGTGGTGTATGTGCAGGCGACCTCAAGTGCCAGCATGGTGCTGCTATGTTCTGGGGTGATGAGACCCAGCCGGCTTGGGTAGAGCCCCCATTCATTCCAGGACACGAATTCTTGGGGATAGCAGTAGAAGTGGGTGCGAATGTCAAGGACATCAAGGTAGGTGACCGCTTGGCAGCCGACCAGATAGTTCCTTGTGGGGAATGCCGTTTCTGTAAGAAAGGCCAGTACTGGATGTGTCAGCCTCACCATATCTTCGGCTTCTTCAATGGCGAGAATGGAGGGATGGCTGAGTATGTCAGACTGCCCAAGGGTTCTGTGATACACCAGGTCCCCAAGGATATGCCACTTGATAAAGCCTTGCTCATCGAACCTTACGCCTGTTCCAAGCACTGTGTCGACCGAGCTGACATCCAGAGCGAGGATGTTGTGGTGCTTTCTGGGGCTGGGACCCTGGGATTGGGAATGGTTGCCTATGCAAAGTTGCGCAACCCCAAGACGCTCATCGTCCTGGACCTGAACGACGACCGCCTTGCCTTGGCCAAGAAATTTGGTGCAGATCTTGTCTGGAATCCTAGGAAAATGAATGTGGTTGAAGAAATCATGAAGCTGACTGACGGCTATGGTTGCGATACCTATATTGAGGCAACCGGAGCTCCGCAATCAGTTGTGCAGGGGATGCAGATGATACGCAAGCTTGGCCGGTTCGTTGAGTTCTCTGTCTTTGCAGAGGCTACGACCCTTGACTGGTCGATCATCGGGGACCGTAAGGAACTGGATGTGCTGGGAGCACACCTAAGTCCCTACTGTTTCCCCTATGTGATAGAGAACATTCATAATGGGAATCTGGTCACCGATGGGGTAGTCAGTTCGATGTTCTCTCTTGATGATTGGCAGAAGGCCTTTGAGTATGCTACTGGCAAGCATGGTGATTATAAGGTTGCCATAAAGTTCTAGCCTAGTTTTCTTTTTTCTCCTCTTTTGCCCCCTTCTTGTACGGAGGGGGTTTTTTGGCTATAAGAGAAGAGAGTATAAATCCACCTCTAAGGCATGTATGTCATGTTCTTGAATCTATAAGGATATATTTTCCCTCTTCTGTGCTGTATCATTGAACAACATCCCCTGTTGGAGGTCCCCATGGAAGGCATACTCTCGTACCTTACCTCGTTCATTGTCGTTGTCGGAACAGTTGCCCTGATATTCCTTGTTAAGTTCTTTTTTAGAAATACACTGGAAAGCACCAAGAAGTGGCCGTATCAGAGGCAGTTGCTGAATGCTGCCATTGTCCTGTTGGGTCTCTTCCTGGCCATTGGCTTCCTTCCCTTGGATCACCAGGTGAAGACTCAGATACTCAGTGTCCTTGGAATACTGTTCAGTGCCATCATAGCCTTTTCCTCAACCACCTTGGTTGGAAATACCATGGCAGGTATCATGCTCAGGATGATGCATGAGTTTAGGGGAGGGGATTTCATTGAGATGGATGACATTATCGGGCGGGTCACCGACTTCGGTATCTTCCACACTGAGGTCCAACAGGTCAATCGGGATGTGGTGAGCATCCCCAATCTCCTTCTGGTGCAGAGAGCTGTCAAAGTTACCAGAAGGGATGGGACCTTCATCAACCTAGCAGTATCACTGGGGTACTCCCTAGATCATGTGGAGGCAGAAGAAGCCCTGAAGGAAGCAGCTCTTTCCTGCAAGCTAGAAGACCCTTTTGTATTCATTGAGGAATTCCTTGACCATGCGATCAGATATCGGTTGTATGGACTGCTAGAAGAAACCACCGAGCGCTTAAGCAAGACCAGCGAACTGCACAAGGCAGTGCTACTGACCCTCCATGAGAAGGGCATGGAGATAGCATCGCCAAATCTTTTCGACAGAAGGGAGTTTGGCAAGGAAGAGCAATACATTCCCAAAGCACCCAAACAAACCAAAGCCAAAGCCAAGACGAAATCCAAAGATGAAGATGTCATTGAGGAGAAGGTTTTTGACAAGGCTGATGAAGCACAGTCCCTGGAGGACCTTCGCCAGGAGCATGAGAAGCTGAAGAAAAAGCTTGGAGAGATGAAGAACGGGGAAGCTAAGGAACAGAAAACGAAGCTTGAAAAGCAAATAAAGGATATCTCCGGCGAGATTGCCGAACGTGAGAAACAGAAGAAGGAA
>CAZGOK010000082.1:0-1796 GCA_964527665.1 uncultured Sphaerochaeta sp. | reverse complement strand
TGCTCTCTTATTCCCACACACCATCCAAGGCATCGAGCAACGTGCAGTACTTTGCATACCTTTTGGCATAGAGTTGGTTCCTAGCCATGTTAGGCTTGACGATTTTCTTCGTCTTTACCATGACAGAACACGCCTCCGTAAAGCTACTGTACTTGCCGATTGCTACCGCTATAGTAATGGCACAGCCCAAGGCCCCTGCTTCTTTTGTCTCAACTACGGTAATATCCTTACCTAGGACATCAGCGAACATCGATAGCCAGATGTCGGAATTTGCAACACCTCCAGAGAGCTTGATAGCTTCAAATTCAGTATTTCTGGAAGCTACAAGCTTCTTGTAGTGATAGAGGTGGGAGAAAGCGACCCCTTCATAGATGCTTTTGGTCAGATGTTTCCTGGTGTGGTTGTATGTCATTCCAATGAGGGAAGCCTTGGCCTTTGGATTGACGTTGCTTGCCATGATGAAGGGGAAGTAGTAAGGGTAGTCCTCTTCATCAACAAGATCAGTCACCCACTCATCGGTAGTGATGTAGATGGATTTTTCACTCTGACTTTTCAGTTCGGGTAGCAGTGTCTTGATGTACCATGCCAGGTTCCCAGCCGATGTTGCACTGCTCTCCTCTACGAGGTAGTGCTTACTGTCGCAGAAGATAGAGTTCATCATCACCTGATGGTCTTTGACAGGCTCCTTACTCAGATAGGTGTTGATGCTCCACGTACCGGCTATCATGCTGATGGCGGAAGGATCGACAACACCACTGGCAATGCTGCAGGCGTTGATGTCAAACATACCGCCAAAGACTGCAGTCCCTTCTCTAAGAAGAGTCTGCTGGGCTACCTCTTTTGTTATGCCTCCGCACAAGTCAGTTGCAGTCTTGAGAGGAGGCAGGCAGGGGAAGAACTCTTGTAGTCCAAACTCCCCAAGCAACTCCTTGTCAAAGGCCTTGGTGTTCAGGTTCACCAGGTTTGAACCTGAATAGTCTGAGATCTCAGCATAGGCGAGGCCAGTGAGTAGGAAGCGGATATAGTCCTTGCAGGCAAAGACCCACTTTATCTTGGGTATCAGCTCTGGCTTGTTGTCCTTCATCCAGGACAACAGACATACCGGCTGGGAAGGGACTACTGCCTGGTAGGTCTTTGCATAGATGGCATCCATGTCCAATGTCTTTTCAAACGAGGCAACATAGTCCACGGCCCGGTTGTCTGTGGACAGAATCCCATTGCAGACAGGGTTGCCCGCTTCATCGACCAGATACAAGCCCTTGCCATGACCGCAGCAGGCGATTCCAACTATGTCTTTGCTATCGATGCCACTGGTCTGTATCACTTCTCTGATGACATGGAAGATGGAATCTTTCATGTCATTCATGTTGATCTCAGTAAAACCTGCCCTTTCTGAAATGACATGGGTATCAATGCGACTGATGGCAATTTCCTTACCCGTACTATCATAGATAGCCGCTTTTGTTACCGTGCCCCCATTGTCAATTCCTAACAGATATTCCATATGTCCTCCACGTGTATATATAAATAATGTATGCAGATATAAGAAAAAAGTGCCTTATTGATGCTTTATGACAAGTATAACGGAGGGTATACGAGCTAGCAATCATCTTGTAGCTTGTTAGAAGCTAAAATTCAGAAGAGGGGTAACCCATCCTAGTGTGATGAAAAACTAATCGACACTACAAGAATGTGTGTATCTACTTGTAAGTATTCGGCAATATGCAGAAGGACTCTTCGTCGGTAAGATTTTCAGGCAACACGATATCTATCGGTACGCATATATTCCTATCGGG
>CAZGOK010000081.1:0-7974 GCA_964527665.1 uncultured Sphaerochaeta sp. | reverse complement strand
GACCCTACCGATATCACCTACCCCATCCCTGGAAACGATGACGCCATTCGTGCCATCAGCCTCTTTGTCGAAATCATTGCCAATGCGGTAATCGATGCTGACAACGAAGCCGGTATCCAGATCATCGAGACACTCGGAAACGAAGACGAGAGTGTTGAAGAGGAAGTGGTAGAGGAAGTTGAGGAAGAGGTTGTCTTCTCCACCGAAGAGGGTGCTGAGATCACCGATTTTGTTGAGAAGAAAGCCAAGGTGACCGAGCCCGTTGTAGAGGAAGAGGTCGCTGACGACAAGAGTGCTATCACCGTCGACGAAGAGACCCTCTACGAGGACTAAGGAGCAAAGCATGGCTATTACAGCTGAAGACGTAAAAAGATTGCGTGACGCCACCGGCGCAGGCATGATGGATTGTAAGAAGGCTCTGATGAAGTCCGATGGGGATTTCGATGCAGCCAACAAGTTTCTCAAGGAGATGGGCCTCGCTGCCATCGCCAAGAGACAGGATAGGGCGACCAACAACGGCCGTGTCTTTGTGAGAGTGACCGATGACAAGGCTGTCATCGTCCAGCTCTCATGTGAGACCGACTTTGTCGCCGGTAACGCAGAGTTTGCACAGCTCGGAGAGAGTATCTGCACTGTGGTAGTGGAAAAAGGCTACACAGAGATCAACGACGAGCTCAACGCTATGGTCAATGACCTGATCACCGTCATCAAGGAGAACATGTCCCTCAAGCAGGTTGTGGTCCTCCCCCTCGGTGAGCATGAATTTGCCTCAAGCTATGTCCACGGCGAAGGGTCTCTCGGTGTTGTGGTTCTTTTCAAGACCGACAACGACGCCCTTGCCAAGGATCCTCTGGTCATGGAGTTTGCCAACGACTGTGCCCTGCACGTCGCAGCTTTCACCCCTTCCTACTTCTCCACATCCTCAGTGGACCCTGCCTACATTGCAGAGCAGACTGAGATCTTTACCGCACAGGCAGCACTGCTTGGCAAGCCGGCAAAGGTTGTTGAGGGTATTGTAAAGGGCAAGCTCAGCAAGCACCTTGCTGAGATCTGTTTCCTCCAGCAGAAATTCGTCAAGGACGACTCTATGACTGTGGAACAGAAAGCGAAGGAAGTCGGCAAGGCTGCCGGTGGAAAGCTTGAGATTTCAAACTTCACCTACATCCTTGCAGGTTCAGCTTCCTGCGAAGTCTAACGTTCATCGATTCATTCCAACCGCTCACCTTGTGAGCGGTTGTCCTATTGGAGATTTGTATGCTACAGGTATTAGAAACTTGCGAAAGCAAAATGCAAAAAAGTCTTGAAAGTCTTGAAAAGGACTTTTCCTCATTGAGAACCGGACGTGCTTCCGTTTCCCTCTTAGATAAGATTCGTGTCGAATACTACGGTAACGAGACTCCTATCAATCAGGTTGCAACCGTCAGTGTCCCCGAAGCCAGGATGATCGTCATCCAGCCCTGGGACAAGAGTGTCCTCTCTGCCATAGAGAAGGCCATCCTCAAAAGCGACCTTGGCCTGCCACCCAACAATGATGGCAAGCTGATCCGCCTCAACTTCCCCCCTTTGAATGAGGAGAGAAGGAAGACGCTGGTCAAAACAGCAAAAGCCACGGCAGAAGGTACCAAAATAGCGATCCGCAACGTAAGGCGCGAAGCTATGGATGAGCTGAAGAAGATGGAGAAATCCAGTGATATCAGCGAAGACCAGCAAAAGGATGCCGAAGCGGAGATCCAGAAATTGACTGACTCCTTCATCACAGAGGTGGGAACACTCACCGATGCGAAGGAGAAGGAGATCATGGAGATCTGATGGAAGCTCTACCGGTCGTACCCAAACACCTTGGCATCATCATGGATGGGAACGGGAGATGGGCACAAAAGCGTGCCCTTCCCCGTACTGCAGGACATCTTGAGGGCCTGAAGGCACTTAAGAGAGTCATCAAGGAAGCTGCTGAGCTTGGCATCGGGTATGTTACCTTTTATGTGTTCTCCACGGAGAACTGGAAGCGGAGCACCCAGGAGGTATCCTACCTCATGGGTGTGCTCGTCTCCAAGCTCCATGGGGAGCTCGCCTTCTATAACAAACATGGCATCAGGATCCTCGTCTGCGGGGATATGGAGGGCCTTCCCTCCGATGTACAGGCGGTCATAGCCTCTACGATCAAGGCAACAGAACAGAACAACCGCATCAATTGCATCCTGGCCATAAACTATGGCGGACAGGATGAGATCTGTCGTGCGGTCAGACGAGCCCAGGTCGAGGATTCCCAAAAGATTCTTAGCGTGGAGGACATTCGTCTCCATTTGGACTTGCCCCATGTTCCGCCCGTCGATATGATAGTACGTAGCGCTAATGAAAGGCGCCTGAGCAACTTCCTGCTCTGGGACAGTGCCTATGCCGAGCTTGGCTTTTATGAAAAGCTCTGGCCTGAGTGGAAGGCTGAGGATGTCCAGGCGATCTGCAGGGATTATTCGCAGAGGGTGCGCAAGTTCGGGGGGATACAATGAGTTCACTGGTCCAAAGGATACTAACCACGGTTATCGCAGTGCCTGCACTGTTCTCCCTCATCTTCTTTTTGCCTCATTATGGATTTCTCGCCCTCGCCCTTTTGGCCATGCTTACAGCAGGGCTGGCAACCATGGAGCTCAAGGCCCTCTACTTCAAGGCAGAAGGGGCAAAGATCAACTTCCCCTCCTGGATGGCAGCCTTGCTGCCCTTCGCACAGTGGCTTGAAATTGCATTTCTTCCCCAACTGCCCCTGCTTGAACTGACACTGGTGATCATGGCTCTGGTCATATACACTACCGAACTCTCCTCCGGACCCAAGGATGAGTATGCCAAGACCTTCTCACGCATAGGGGGGGCAAGCTTGCTGCTTATCTATCCGGGTCTCCTGCTAACCTTTATCATGCGCCTTACAGCCCTGCCCCAAGCCTCGGCGTTCCTTCTGCTCTTTTTCCTGCTTGTCTTCGGCAACGATGTGTTCGCCTTTCTTTTCGGCATGTCCTTGGGAAAGAACAACAAGGGTATCATCAAGGTGAGTCCCAACAAGAGCATTGCAGGCTTTGTAGGGGGGACAGTGAGCACCATGGTGCTCGCCCTCGCCTTCTGCCTCTTCTACCCTGGGGTCAAAGCCCTGGTGAGCATCCCCCAGGCCCTGCTGCTCGGTCTCTTGACAAGCGTCAGCGCCAATATAGGGGACCTCATAGAGAGCGCGTTCAAACGAGCCGCCAAGGCCAAGGACAGCGGCAACCTCATCCCCGGCAGAGGGGGCCTGTTGGACTCCATCGACTCCCTTTTAGCCAGTGCTCCGGTCTACTGGCTGTTGCTCGTCCTCTTCTAGGCTATGAAACGGGTAGTCATCCTAGGCTGTACAGGCAGCATCGGCTCCACCGCCATCAGGGCAATACGGGAAGGGAAGCTCGCCGTCTCTGTGGTGGGCCTTTCGGCCCATAGCAATGAAAGGGAGCTGGTCGCCCTTGCAAGGGAGCTCTCCTGCCCTTCGATCTGTCTTACCGGCAGAGTGGTCGGCCTCTATTCCAACATCACAACATATACCTCCCTCAGTGATATGCTCTCATCCCTCGATGCAGACATTGTGCTCAACGGCATTGCAGGCTTTGCAGGGCTTGAAGCCTCCCTTCTGTCCATCGGACAAGGCTTTGACCTCGCCCTGGCCAACAAGGAGAGCATCGTGTGCGGCGGCTCCTATCTCTTTGCCCTTGCCAAGGAGCATAATGCCAAGATCATAGCAGTCGATAGCGAGCATAGCGCCCTTGCCGAATTGGTTGCCCATCGCGATCCCCGCGAGATAGAAGCCCTGATCCTCACCGGCAGCGGTGGTCCCTTCAGGACGTTGCCCCAGGACCAGTTCGCCCATATTACGGTGGAGCAGGCTCTCGCCCACCCCACCTGGCGCATGGGTAGGAAGATCTCCGTTGACAGCGCAACCCTGGCCAACAAGGCCCTTGAGGTCATTGAGGCCTCCTACCTCTTCGGCCTAGGCGCTGAGAAGATAGAGGTGGTCATACACCCCCAATCGATAGTCCATTCGATGATACGCACCGTCGACGGCGCCATCTATGCCCAGATGGGAGTCCCAGATATGACGCTTCCTATCGTCAACGCGCTGGACAGGGGGGGGAAGAACCTGGTGCGGCCTCTGGACTTCACCAACCTCAGCCTCACCTTCGAGCAGCCAGACTACCAGAGCTTCCCACTGCTGGCCCTGGCCTTCTCCATCCTGGAGCGCAAAGGCAGTGCAGCGCTCGCCTTCAATGCAGCCGATGAGGTTGCGGTACACGCATTCCTCGATCGCAGGTGCTCCTATACCCAGATGATAGCTGCCATCGAGAAGACCTTGGAACGGCCGTGGGATAGGGAGCCCTCATCCTTTGAGGAGACGCTCGCCCTCGATGCCGAGGCACGAGAGCTGACAAGACGGTATGTATGAGCAGCCTCCTTGCCCTCAGCGCCAAATACCTCATAGGGTTCCTGGGTATTGGCCTTGTGGTGGTGATCCACGAGATCGGGCATCTTATAGCGGCAAGGTTTTGTGGCATCGGCGTGGAGGTCTTCTCCTTTGGCCTGGGGCCCAAGATGTGGGGCAGGAGCTACAAGGGAACTGATTACAGGATAAGTGCCTTCCCTCTGGGCGGCTACTGCCGCCTGAAGGGCTCTGACGACCTCAGGGCAGCCCTGGCCCAGCATGAGAAAAGCTTTACCCACATAGAGGATGGATCGCTGTTCTCAGTCCATCCTGCAAAGAGGATAGTCACCTATCTTGCAGGCCCCCTTTTGAACATCGTGTTCGCCATACTGCTCTATGCAGTGCTCGCCTCACTGCCCTACTCCACGCTCTCCACCGATGCTGTCATCGCCACCGTCAACGACTACCCCTTCCTATTCAATGATGCATCAAGCCCTGCCCATGAGCAGGGCCTACGCTCATCTGAGCGCATCATCCTCCTCAACGGGGAGCCTGTACGGGACTGGGAGGGCCTTGAGGCTCGTCTGGCAGAGAGCGAGGGGGTACAACTGTTTGGAGTAGAGCGAGATGGACAGATACTCTTTATCCCTGTAGTCGGAGAGACAAGCGATGGGGGTGTGCGCTACGGCATCACCGTCATGCGCCCACCCATCATAGGGGGTGTCCGTCCTGCAACCCCTGAGGCGGACGCTGGGCTCTCACAGGGGGACCGCATCCTCTCTGCCAATGGGGTTGCCGTTGCCAATGACCTGGACCTGCTGGTCGCCCTTGCTCGCGATACGGAAATGACAGAGCTGCTTGTAGAGAGGGGCGAGGAACAAAGAGTCATCTCGTTCCGCCCCGACCTGGACAGACGGGGGGAGGGGGAGTGGAACTTCTCCCTTGCTACCAATAAGCGCCCGCTTAAGGCCCCTCCCTTCAGCTTGAGGGCCGGGTGGGATACAACCCTTCAGATGACAAGGGATACCCTCTCATCGCTGCTCTTGCTCATACGTGGGGAGAGAGAAGATGTCCGACAGGAGTTCACAGGGGCAGCAAGGGCCGCCCTGATGATCGGGGACATCACAGCATTGGGTCTGGAAAGCTCTGCAGGGGGTGGCTTGAGGGCTCTGGGGTATCTGTTGGGTGTGGTGAGCATCTCACTGGGGTTGGCCAACCTGCTGCCCCTCCCCGCCTTTGACGGGGGACAGGTAGTGGTCGCCCTCTATGAATGGGGAACCGGGCGGCGCATACGGCCAAAGACCTATTGGCTTCTCCAATTGGTCGGCATAGGCATTGTGGTGGGTATATTCTTATTCTTGGGATTTGCGGATATGCTCCACTTCCTCTCCATCAGACGTTAGGATTGTTGCCGGCAATATACTTGTTGCTGTACTCCATCTCTTCAAATCTGACAATATTGCTGACAAAAGCCAGGGAGAAGACACCGGTCTCTCCGTTACGGTTCTTGGCCATGATGATCTTTGTCTCCTGGACGTTGTTCTTGCGTCGCTCATCCTCATCGTCTGTGCGGTTCTTGCCCACATCACGATGTAACAGGATTACCACGTCGGCATCCTGCTCGATCGAGCCGCTGTCGCGCAGATCGGAGAGCTTCGGCTCAACCCCATCGGCCTGGCGCCCTACCTGGCTGAGGCAGACTACAGGGATGTCCAGCTCACGGGCAAGCTGCTTCAGCGAGCGTGAGATGATGGAAATTTGTTCATGGCGGGGAATGCGTGCATCGGCCTCGGCATCGATCAGGCCGATGTAGTCGACAAAGATAATCTGGATATCATGCTCGAGCTTCATGCGCCTGGCCTGGGCACGCAACTCCATGAGCTTCATGTTGGGGGTGTCCTGGATGTAGAACTCGGCATCATAGAGGGAGCCTGAGGCGTCGATGATGGCGTTCATCTCGCTGTGCTTGAGCGTTGCCTTGCGGATGTGGGAGAAGTCGACCCGGCTGTGCCCGGTCAACAGACGCTCCATCAGGGAGGAGGCGCTCATCTCAAGGGAGAAGAACCCTACCCTGTACTTTTTCTTTACGATCATGTTCAAGGCTATGGAGAGGGCGAAGGCGGTCTTTCCGATGGAAGGACGGGCCCCGACGATGATCAGCTCCTGCTTCTTGAACCCTCCTGTTATGGAGTCAAGGGGTGCGAAGGCTGTCTCGAACCCATTCTTTATCCCGGTGGTGCTGCGTTCCTCGATGTCGCTGATGGTTGTGGTTATCAAATCCCTGATACTGTAGTAGTTGTCACTGCCTGCAGTCTCGTTGTTGAGCTTGGAGAGGGCCTGCTCACCTTCATCTATCACCTTCTGGATATCCTGCGACTCGTCGTAGGCGTTGTCCTTCAGCTTGGAGGAGAAGAGCAAGAGCTTGCGCCGCTGTGCCAGGGCCTTGAGGATCTTGGCATAGTAGGCGGCGTTCGTGGTGGTGGGAACATCACTGGTGAGGGTGGAGATGTAGGAGAGTCCACCACACATGTCCAGAAGATCATTGGCCTTGAGATAGGAACTCAAGGTGATCAGGTCTAGGGTTTCTGAACTCTCCTGACGAAATGCAACAATGGCACCGAACAGCTCCTGGTGTGCAACGCGATAAAAATCAGCCCTGCCCAAAAAGTCGGTCACTTCTGCAAGGACCTTGTCATTGAGCAGGATCGCACCCAGTACAGCGCGTTCGGCCTCTTCGTTCTGAGGGGGAACGCGTCCGAGCATGCTATTCGACGCCATGCTATTACTCTTTCTCTTCAGTAGCTTCTTCTGCTATGGCAGCAGCTTCGACTTCCTTGGCAACCTCTTCAACTTTCTCGGCAGCTACCAATGCTTCTTCAGCGGCTTTTTCAGCAACCTTTGCAGCTTTGGTGGCAGCTTTTGCCGATTCGGCAGTAGCGGTGGCTCTAGCTTCTTCAGCAGCAAGCTTGGCAGCGACGCGGGCCTCTTCAGCGGCAACCTTGGCAGCGGCGGCTTCACGTGCCTTCACCTGGCTTTCGCTCTCGACAACCAACGTGATCTCAGCACTCTCTTCCTCATACAGACGGACGCGAACAGTGTAGTTCCCTACCATCTTGATGGTGTGTGAAGAGACGTCGATACGCTTGCGCTCGATTTCGAAACCCAGCTTGGACAGTTCTTCCTGAACCATTGCTGAGGTGACGGAACCGAAGAGCTTGCCACTTTCACCGGCAGAGAGCACCAACTTGATGGAGGTCTCGTCCAGTTTGGTCTTCAGACCTGATGCCAGGGTGCGCTTCTCGTTCTTGCGCTTCTCAATGCCAGCGGCACGGGCGGTGAACAATGACTGGTTTGTCTTGTTAAACAATACAGCAGCCCCGGTGGGTAACAGGTAGTTACGGGCATACCCATCCTTTACAATTACAACGTCTCCCTCTTCTCCGAGGTTGGCGACATCCTGATTGAGAATGATTTTCATATGAAAACTCCTTACTCGTCTTTTCTAAATACTATCCAAGTCTCCAAGACCCCCAGAAGGGGCAACA
>CAZGOK010000080.1:2240-8001 GCA_964527665.1 uncultured Sphaerochaeta sp. | reverse complement strand
AGGTTGCCTTTGATATCATCGGCAATGACTTGGCCATTACCCTGGCTGCAGAGGCCGGGCAGTTGGAGCTGAACGTCATGGAACCTCTGATCGCCTACAAGTTGTTCTCTTCCATCAATCACCTCACCAATGTGCTGAAGATCCTCAGGGAGCGTTGCATCGTCGGTATTACTGCCAATAAGGAACGCTGTCGCCTGATGGTGCAGAACAGCATAGGGCTGGTAACCGCCCTTGTACCTACCCTTGGGTATGAGAAGTGCTCTGAAATTGCTAAAAAGGCACTGAAGACCGATGGTTCTGTCTACGAGATCGTATTGGAGGAGGGCTACCTCTCCAAGGAAGATCTGGACAGGATTCTCTCCCCTGAGGCGATGCTGCAGCCGTTCTAGAGTTCGGTTAGAAAAACAAGAAGCGTATTGATGCACAGGCTTGTCTCCTAGGGGACAAGCTTGTTCTCTTTCTTCATCTTTTATCTCTTTCTCTATAACTATCTTTATTCATCAATTGTATTTGTATTATTCTATAAACTCATTTCTGAGTCTTCTGTCCACCACTTTGTCTCTTTTTCTACGAACAACCCTTGACATACTAGAAATCTGTAGTAGACTGAAACTAGTTCCATGAAAGCAGTTTCATTCTATACGAGGAGCGGTATGACACCGAAGCAACCAACCATCTATGACGTAGCAAAACTTGCTGGTGTGAGCCCGAGCACCGTATCCAGGGCGATCAATTCACCTTCCATGGTGAATAAGGAAAGACGAGCCCGAATCATGAAGGCTATTGAAGAGCTGCAGTTTGTGCCCAAGGCAGAAGCCGTGGCCAAAGCCCGTCAGCAACTGATGAAAATAGCGGTCATCGCGCCCTTCTTTACCGAAACCTCCTTTATGGAGCGCCTCAAGGGGATAGCTTCGGTCCTCTCAGACCACCACTACGAACTGGTCATCTACTCAGTGCAGAGTAGCGAAGGCTTGGAAGGGTATATAGACCTTCTGGTAGGCAGCAAGCGTGTCGATGGCCTTATCTCCCTGTGTATGAAACTTGAAGAGGAAACGATTGAGAAGTTGCGCGCTTCAGCCATCCCGGTCTGTTTTGTTGAGACCGAAGTGGAGGGCTTTGACTCTGTGGTCATCCGTAATGTACGGGGTGGGGCGATGGTAGCCGAGTTTTTGCACGCAAATGGATACCGTACCCCCGGGTATGTGGGTGAGGCTTCCTTGAGGCCCTACGCCGCCCGTTCGACCGAACAGCGCCTGGAAGGGTTCTCCTCCTATTTTGCAGAGAAGGAAATTGAGGTGGAAGCGCGGAACATCTGGCTTGGGGAGAACCTTCCTGATGTATCGAACAAGGGAATCCTTGCCCTTCTGGACCGCCCTGACCGCCCTGACTCAGTTTTTGCTTCCAGCGATACCTTGGCTATCAGAACGATCAAATGTGCTGTCCAGCTGGGAATCACCGTCCCTGATGAGTTGGGTGTTGTCGGCTTTGATGATATCGAGATGGCTGAGTTTGTGAACCTGACCACCATTGACCAGAGCCTTGAGGATTCAGGCGTTCAGGCAGCTGAGATGGTATTGCAAAGGATACGGGAACCGAAGCGACCTGTGAGAAAGAGCCTCATCGATCTGAAGCTCATCAAGCGCAGTTCGACTGAGTATATATAGGTGTATATGCATCACGTTGTGATGCTTGAAGTTTTAGGAGGACGTTATGAAAAAACTATCTAAGGTTATGTTGTTTGTCCTGGTCTTGCTGCTTGCAATGCAGGGAGTCTGGGCACAAGGTACAAAGGAAGCGGCGGCAGAGGATAAGACTATCCGCATCTTTGGTGCTTTCAGAGGTGAGGAAGCTGCTCGTTTTGATGAGATCATCAGGATCTTCAACGAGAAGAGTGGCTACAATGCAGTCTATGAGGGAAGCCCGGAGTTTGAGACTCAGATTCTGGTCCAGGCAGAAGCCGGTACCCCACCGGACATCGCAGCCCTTCCCCAGCCAGGGCTGATGCACAAGTTTGCTGCCCAGGGCTATCTCAAGCCTCTTTCAGCAAAAGTCATAGGAATGGTCGATGCTAACTATGCTCCTGTGTGGAAAGACTTGGGTTCCTCTAACGGCCAGACCTACGGTGTATTTCACCGCGTCAATGCCAAGAGTTTTGTCTGGTATCCCAAAAAAGCCTTTGAAGCCAAGGGCTACAAGGTCCCCAAGACTTGGAATGAGCTGAAATCTCTCCAAGATCAGATCGTACGCGACGGGGGAATCCCCTGGTCCATCGGTTTTGAGTCCGGTGGTGCAACCGGTTGGGTAGGAACAGACTGGATGGAAGATGTCATGCTTCGCACCGCAGGCCCTGATATGTACGACAAGTGGGTTAACCATGAGATCGCCTTTGATGATCCTGCTGTACAGAAGGCCCTCGGCTATCTTGGCGAGATCTTCAAGAATCCAAAATATGTCTATGGTGGTGCTCCCTACATCCTGACCACAAACTTCGGCGAGTCTGTCAAACCTCTGTTTGATACCCCAACGAAGGTGTTCCTGCACCGTCAGGGTAACTTCATCACAGGCTTCATGCCCCAGAAGATCCAGGACAATCTTGAAGCTGAAGTGGGTGTGTTCGCCCTTCCTTCCATCGACCCGAAGTGGGGTACCCCCATTCTTGGTGGTGGGGATCAGTTCGTAGTGTTCAACGACAAGCCCGGCGTACAGGAGTTCATGGAGTTCCTGACCACTTGGGAAGCATGTGCTCCTTGGGCCCAGGTTGGCGGAGCCTTGTTCCCCCACAAGAGCCAGAATTTTGCTGACTACGGCAACAGCCTGGAGCGCGAGCTCGCCAAGGCCCTTGTCGAGGCGACTGTATTCCGCTTTGACGCATCAGATTTGATGCCAGCTGAAGTTGGCGCTGGTTCCTTCTGGACCGGTATGGTCGAGTATGTCAATGGCAAGGACGGCAAGACTGTTCTTTCCAACATTGAGAAGAGCTGGCCTAGGTAAGCTCATCTGTGTCTCTATAGGGGATTCCGCCTCTAGGCGGAGTCCCTTTCTCACTAGGGAGGAACCATGCAGTTACAAAAAGATCAGGAGAGGAAGGAGTTGGTCGTACGCACCGTTGTGTTCACTCCCCTCACGCTCATTGTCATGATCGGAGGGTTTCTCCTGTTGAGAAGCAATCCGATGTCACAGATCATGACCACCTTGTTCGCCATAGTATGGGGGACGTTCACTGTTTTGGCCTTGTTTTACTCTATGAACCTTATAGTACAGCTGTTTCCCACGCAGATGTACAACAAGATCATTCCCTTTGTCTTTGTGGGACCTGCAATCCTAATCATCGGATGGTACCTTCTGGTACCGACAGTGCGCAGCCTTGTGCTGAGCTTCATGAACCGGGACTCCTCTTCCTTTGCAGGGTTTGAAAACTACAAGTATATCTTTACCGACTCGACGATGCGCACGGCCTTTGGCAATACCGTGCTCTGGTTGGTGTTCGGCACCGCCTTTGCCGTATTTTTTGGCCTGATGACGGCTCTGTTGGCAGAACGCTCAGCCATTGAGAAGCTGGGTAAGACCCTGGTCTTCCTTCCCATGGCGATCTCCATGGTAGGGGCCGGTGTCATCTGGAAGTTCATGTACGCCTACAAGCCTGTAGGGGCAAACCAGACCGGCCTGCTCAACGCCCTTGTTGTAGCATTTGGAGGCGATCCGAAGAGCTGGCTGGGAACAGCTCCCATGAACAACTTCTTCCTTATCATCATCTTTGTCTGGCTGCAGACAGGATTCTCCCTGGTGGTGCTCTCAGCCGCCCTGAAGGGGGTATCCGACGAGATCAAGGAGGCGGCGCGTATCGATGGGGCGAAGGAGTTCACCATCCTGACTAGGATAATCCTGCCCTCCATCTACGGCAGTATCGTCACTGTGTCGACAACCATCATGCTTGCAGCGCTGAAGAGCTTTGACATTGTCTACTCCATGACCAACGGGCTCTATGGAACTGAGGTGTTGGCGAGCCAGCAGTACAAGCAGATGTTTAAGTTCCTCGATTACGGACGTGGATCTGCAATCGCAATCATCATCCTGCTCGCTGTCAGTCCGGTCATCTATTACAACTTGAAGGAATTCAACAAGCGGGAGGTATTCTGATGAAGAAAAGAATAAAAATGACACGCGGATCGAAACTAATCACCCTCCTGCTGATCCTGTTCTGTGTTGTATGGACCATCCCCACGGCAGGGATTCTCATCACGTCCTTTCGTGACAGTGATGCTACAGCCTCCTCAGGGTGGTGGACTGCCTTCTCCAACCTGAAGGACTTCACCTTTCAAAACTATGACGAGGTGCTTGGCGGACAGCGCTTCACCGTTGGGACAGCCGGAGGGGGCACCGCTGCAAGGCGGGGTGCATCCATGGGAAGTGCCTTCCTGTCGAGTATCACCGTGACCTTGCCTGCGGTCATCATCCCGATCTTCATAGCTGCAGCTGCTGCGTATGCCTTTGCCTGGATGAGTTTTCCTGGTAGGAAAATGTTGTTTGCAATGGTCATTGCCCTGTTGGTCGTTCCTCTTCAGATTTCCTTGATCCCTATCCTGCGTGACTATCAGAAGATAGGGCTAAACGGTACCTATTTGGGAATTTGGTTGGCCCATACCGGCTTTGGGCTGCCGCTGGCCACCTACATACTGTTCAACTACATTTCGACCATCCCGCGCTCGATCCTGGAATCGGCTTTTATCGATGGGGCGAACCATTTTACGATGTTCGCCCGTCTTATCATCCCTTTGAGCATACCAGCCCTTGCATCATTTGCAATTTTCCAGTTTATTTGGGTATGGAATGACCTGTTGGTCGCCTTGGTATTCCTCAGTGGAGGAGGCCAGATGATGGAGGTCGTCACCGTCAGACTTATGAATATGGCGGGAACCAGGGGATCCGACTGGCACCTGTTGACTGCCGGAGCATTCGTCTCGATGGTCTTGCCCCTGATAGTCTTCCTCTCCCTGCAGAAATTCTTCGTGAAAGGGTTGCTTGCAGGTTCAGTCAAAGGATAATGCATGGATACGATGAGTTTTGGTTACGCAGAATATGATGCTTCACAAACGCCCCATAATGAGACCCTCTTTACCCTGGCCAATGGGTATCTGGGGCTTCGGGGGGATTTTGAGGAGGCCGAAGGCACCTACCACAAGGGTACGTACATCAATGGGTTCTATGATAGCGAACCCATCATATACGGGGAGAGTGCCTACGGCTTTGCTCCTAACCACGAGACGATCCTCAACCTCCCCGATCCCAAGAGGATCGAGCTGGAGGTAGGCTCTCTTCCCTTCTCCATGGAGAGGGGGGTGGTCCATGCCTCAATGCGTAGCCTTAACTATCGTACTGGAATTCTTACGCGTACGGTCGACTGGAGCAGTGCACAAGGTGACCGGGTAAAGATTACCACACAACGCTTGGTCAGTTTTACCGACAAGCATTGTGCCTTGATAACCTACACGGTAGAAGCAGTGGAGAAGGACCTCTCCATCAAGCTTACCAGCTTTCTGGATATCGGGGTGCGCAACCGCTCCTCCAAGGATGACCCTCGGGTTGGCTCTAAGTTTACATCCAACCCTCTGGTCATAACAAACCACTCTGTGGAAGAGGAGGCTCTCTCTTTCTCTGCGAAGACTCGTAACAGTGCTCTTAGTCTCTACGGCTCAGCCTTCCATACGATAAGCAAGGAAGAAGTGGAGGGTACTCCTTCAGAGCGAGACCTTGCGCTCTCCTA
>CAZGOK010000080.1:0-2140 GCA_964527665.1 uncultured Sphaerochaeta sp. | reverse complement strand
CGTGATGGCTCCTCCAGCATGGCAGCCAAGGGCCTGACCGGTGAAGGGTATGAAGGGCACTACTTCTGGGATACGGAAGCGTATGCCCTGCCCATGTTCTGCTACCTTATGCCACCTATTGCAAAGTCCCTGCTCGAGTATCGCTATACAATCCTGGACAAGGCACGCAAACGCGCGGCGACTATGAGCCTAAAAGGCGCGCTTTTTCCCTGGCGGACCATAAGCGGGGAGGAGTGCAGTGCCTACTATCCTGCAGGGACTGCCCAGTACCATATCGATGCCGATATTCTCTATGCTGTGGAGAAGTATCTTGCTGCAACAGGGGAGGAAGCCCCTTCTGAGTATGTGGAGATGGCGATTGAAAGTGCCCGCATGTGGCTGAGCCTGGGTTCCTTCATCGATGGCCAGTTTTGCATCAACGAGGTTACTGGCCCTGATGAGTACACCGCGTGTGTGAACAATAATGCCTATACCAACCTCATGGCACAGAACAACCTCAAGTTTGCCATAAAGCTCGTACAAACGTATCAGAAAAAGGATAGAATGCTCCCCTTGGTTCTGGAGCAGGACGAACTTGCATCCTGGATAGAGGCCCAAGAGAAGATGAGGATTCCCTTTGACAAGGAGTTGGGAATCTACGCCCAGGATGACTCCTTCCTCAAGAAAAAAGAGTGGCCGTTTGCCACGACACCCAAGGACAAGCATCCACTGCTGCTCCATTTTCACCCCCTGGTTATCTACCGCCATAGGGTGCTCAAGCAACCGGATCTGGTGCTTGCACAGTTCTTCCTCTCCGGCCTCTTTACCAAGGCCGAGAGAATCCGTAACTTCTTGTTTTACGAACCTTATACGACAGGGGACTCTTCGTTATCACACTGTATCCAGAGCATCATGGCAAGTGACTCCTTCCAGAGCCTGAAGGCCTGGTCCTACTTCAAGAAGACCGTGCGCCTGGATATTGATGACATCCAAGGCAACTCAAGCGATGGGATCCATACCGCTTCCATGGCAGGCTCCTGGATGGCCACCGTCTATGGGTTTGCTGGCTTCAGGGATTGGAAGGGAACCTTCAGCTTTGATCCCAAGCTACCTTCAGCATGGAAGGCCCTGGCCTTCTGTCTTACCTTACGGGGTTCTGTCCTGAAAGTGGAGATTCGCCCTGATAGGGCGACCTATACACTGAAGACAGGCACAGAACTCTCTCTGGTTCATCGTAATGAGGGCTTTACCCTAACCAAGGGTGAAAGCAAAATCTTTTCCCTCAAACCAACCCTGCAAGGAGTGCTCTTCGACCTCGATGGGGTGCTTTGTGATACTGCCCACCTGCACTACAAAGCGTGGAAGAGAGTCAGCGATGAGAACCTGCTGTACTTTGACCGTGAGGTAAACAAGGGCCTCTTGGGTGTAAGCCGCGAGGCTTCGCTACAGGTGATCCTTGATCATAATGAAACCGATTGGACAGAGGAAAAACGTAGTGAGGTCCTCAAGCGCAAGAATGATGCCTATGTCGCTTCTTTGGATACCATCACGCCAAGTGATCTGTTCCCAGGTGTCCTCTCCCTCCTTGATGAACTGCGAGCAGGAGGGATAAAGATTGCCCTGGCATCTGCAAGTAAGAATGCACGTGCTGTATGTGAAAAACTAGGAATCCTCGATCGCTTTGATGCCATTGCCGATATCACCAGTGTGCAGAAGCCCAAGCCGGAACCGGATATTTTCCTTTTGGCAAGTGAGCAGATAGGGGTCTGGTATACCAATTGTGTTGGTGTTGAAGATGCCAAAGCCGGTATTGAGGCTATCAAGAGGGCAGGGATGAAAGCCATTGGTATTGGAGCAGAGAGCGAACTTCCTGGTTCTGATATCGTGCTGGAGGGTACACACGAGCTGACCCTTGCCGTATTGAAGAGCGTTGTTGAAGAGCTCTGATCAAGACAATTATTCTCGTAGCAGATCTACACTAAGCAAATCCACTCTGGCGCAACCATGGCTGGGGTGGTATATTTGTCTGTGAGAAGAAGAGAGTAGGAGTGATCGAAATGAACTATACGAGTGCATGGGTCGACAAACCAAAACACATACGTCTTGTAACAAAAGAATTGAGAAGTCTAGGGGCTATGGAAGTGCTGGTCCGGGTCAAGGC
>CAZGOK010000079.1:0-8066 GCA_964527665.1 uncultured Sphaerochaeta sp. | reverse complement strand
GTGTTGCCGGCTTCTTGGTTAGGCATCGTCACCAGCGAGCAGTTGCCCTTCTTTGCAATGGAGGAGTTCTCCAGTACCGATGACTTCCAGGAACCCACAAAGAGCATGGCTCCCTTTTCGGAGAGGAACAGGTCGGTACCGTTTGTATCAGAGAGCACCACGTAGGGGGCCAACAGCTTGTCGTTCAAGAGGTCCACAACACGCTGGAATGCCAAAGTGGTCTCAGGAAGGTTATACCCTGACTTGGTAAAATCCTTGTTGATGACATAGCCGCCGGTCTGGAATACAAAGTTGAAGTGTGATGGCTGGGGATCGAGTTCCATAAGGATGGGGTACTCGTCACCTCCGGCCTTCTCGATTGCGGCGCGTAACTGTTTTGCAGTTGCTACCATATCACTCCAAGTCCAACCTGATTGGGGAGGAGTAACTCCATACTTCTTGAAGATATCAAGGTTCAAGGCAACAGCAACGGAGTCCAGCCCCTTGGGCATTCCCCACTGCTCTCCCTTATACCCGCTCATCTCAACGGTCGCATCGACATAGGAGTTCATATCGATCTTGTCACGCTTGATGAACTCATCAAGGGGGACAAGTATATCCCCTTCCACATACTTGGGAAGGTAGGTGTTCATCCAAAAGACATCAGGGGCCTCACCCGATCCTGCCGCTGCATCCAGCTTGGTCCAATAACTGCCCCACGGGGTCAGCTCGATCTCGACCTGCACATTCGACTGTGATGCGTTGTACTTGTCCACTATCTTCTGGATAGCTGGCTTCTGATACTCATCCCACAGCGCCAGGGTCAGTTTCTTTGGACCGCTCTCCTTTGCCCCTGCGGCAAAGACCAGGGTTCCCAACAACAGGATCACCATACTTGCAATAGCTAATTTTTTCATACGACCTCCTATATTCTTCCTACCCACAAGGGTAGTATATGAAACACTATCAAAACCCGCCCTTGCTCGAATTGAGCAGGGAGGCCACCCCATCAAGTTTCAGCGGTTGCCTGAGGTAGAACCCCTCAGCAAACTCGAACCCCCCGAGAAATCCCATCTGTCTTGACCACGCTTCCATCAAGGGAGCGATTTCCTGTGATGAGTAGGCATCAAGGACCTTGCGCTTCTCCTCCATGACCGAACTGATGTCCACAATAAGGTCAGGACGGCGGGGATTGCTCTTCGGATCGAGGGAGAAGTAGAGCACCTGCGAGGGGTGCCACGTCTCCCCCTTATCAGAATGTTTGTTCAGTCCTGAGACAAAAATTGCCCGGTCAACCAATTGTGATACCGCCCTGTGGTCAGGATGATAATCATCAGGATGGATGGTCAGCACTGTGCGCCCCTCGCATTCGCGCAGCAGCGGGATGAGGCGCTCGACGCCCTTGGCATCGAACTCGATGCCTGCATCGGGGAAATCCAAGAGCCTAAAATAATCCAAGTGCAACAGGGCAACCGCCTCTTTGATCTCCAGGACCCGCCTCTCTTGTGTTGCAAAGCCCCCGCTCTCGCCTTGGGTAAGGCAGATGAGCCCTGTAGTAAAGCCACTTTTCTTTGCACTGAGCAAAAAGCCTGCCACAGCCGCCTCATCATCCGGATGAGCTGTGATACCTAAAAAATCAACCATACAAACCTCCTGACCTATCCCTTGATGCCGGATGTAGCGATTCCTTCAATGATGTACTGCTGGAAAAAGACAAATATGACGATGATGGGCAACGATGAGATGACCCCACCTGCCATGACCTGCTCGTAGTAGGTGGTGTGCTCTCCAATGAGAAAGGCCAGGCCGGCTGAGAGGGTGAGCCTGTCCAGGGACCTGTTTACGATCAGGGGCCACATCAGGTCTGTCCATGTCCACAAGGCGGTAAGGATACCCAGCGATACAAGCCCGCTCTTTGCCAGGGGCATGAGAATGCGTGCATAGATCCTGAAGTACCCCGCCCCATCGACCAGGGCGGCCTCATCAAGCTCGCGGGGAATGCCCAGGAACACCTGTCTGAGCAAAAAGACCCCGAAGACTCGGAAGACACCGGGAATGGCCAGGGCAAACAGCGTATTGGTCAGTTTCAGAGCCACCATGATCTGATAGTGAGGGACAAGGAATATCTGCCCCGGGACCATCAACAGGCCGATGATGACCATAAACAGGAGATCACGCCCTGGAAACCTGAGGCGGGCAAAGGAGTATGCGGCAAGGGAGCATACAACCAGATTTCCTACCACCACCATGGCAACGACAAGGAAGGTGTTCAGATAGAGCTGGGCAAAGGGAAATTTCTCGGCGATTATGGCGTAGTTCACCCACTGGAATGTCTTGGGGATCATGATGGGGGGAATCCTGATGGCCTGCTCATAGGTCTTCACCGAGGTAAGGAACATCCAGATGAAAGGGAAGATGGTCGTCACTGTTGCAAGGCTGAGCAGCAGATAGGCAAACCCCTGGCCCTTTTTTCGTACTATCATAGCTCAAGCCTCCTAGGTGTAGTGGACCCAACGCTTTTGCAGACGAAACTGCAAAGCGGTCATAAGCAGGATAATGAGGAACAGAACCAGGGAGATCGTCACCCCATACCCTTTTTCAAACGCCACGAACGTCCTGTCATAAAAGTAGTAGACCAGGGACATCGAGTACTGTATCGCCAAAGCTGTGGGACGTATCATCAGGAAGATGAAGTCAAATATCTGGAACACATTGATGGTGGTGATGGTGATGACAAAAAAGAGCGTCGGGGAGAGCAGGGGCAGCGTGATGCGAAAGAAACACTGCCAGGATGAGGCTCCGTCGATAAGGGCCGCTTCATAGTACATCTGCGGTATCTGTTGCAGGCCAGCAAGGAGGACCACCATCTGGACACTTACCAGTGACCAGATCAGGACGATGCTTATGGAGTAGAGCACTACAGAGGATTCGCTGAGCCACGCGATGCTTTCCAGCCCGAAGCGGTTGAGAAAGGCGTTGATGATGCCGAACTTGTAGTTGAACAGCCACCTCCACAGTATCCCGATTGCAGCGGGCATCGTGATGGCGGGGATGAACAGGGCAGTGCGGTAGAAGGTGCTTGCTCGTTTTATCTGGTTGAGCAGGAAGGCGGACAAGGTGGCGATGACTACGATCGAGGGGACACACACCAGCACATACAGCAAGGTATTGGAGAGCGAGCGATAGAACTTGGGGTCATCGAAGAGGCGGCGGTAGTTGTCCAGGCCGGTAAACAGGGGCTTGCCAAACGAGCCGAACTCAGTGAAGCTCAGGTAGAAGTTCTGAAAAAAGGAGTAGAAGTAGAATACTGCCAACCCAAGCACCAGAGGAAGGACAAACAGCATCCCATAGACCATCTCATTTCGTCGCATAAGGGAGTAGTTCCTCTTACCCATGGATTACCCCCTTGGAGTGCAGAGCTCCCTCAGATATCTCAGGGGAGACAGAGTGGAAGGAAGCGGCGGTCAGCGAACCGGTAACCACACCGGCCTGCAAGGATTCAAGCAGGCTCATGCTGTGGTAGCGACCATAAAGAAAGCCCGCTACAAACGAGTCCCCCGCTCCTGTGGTGTTGCACACCACAACAGAGGGTGCGGGTACAAATACCACGCCATGCTCCTTGGAGAGGGCTGCAACCCCCTTCTCCCCGAGCGTTATGATGGGCTGCTGTACATACTGGGCAAGCTTCTGTAGCATCTGTACCAATTCAGGCGAGCCGGTGATCAGTTTGGCCTCATCGATATTCGGGAAAAAATAGTCTACAAGGGCGAGGTGAGCATAGCTTTCATCATCCCAGCTCTGGGCATCTTGAAAGCCAAGGTCAGTGGAGATAGGGACCCCCGCTGCCCTCCCCGCCTTGAGAAACTCCTGTATAAAAGGGAGGCCAAGCAGCTCAAAACAGATATGGATATGGCTAAATAGGGAAGCTTGCATAGAGGCGAGGCGGGTCTGCACCTCCTTGAGATACCTCTCATGCTCCTGAAGCCAGGTGAGAAAGGAGCGGTCTCCGTCCTGGGTAAAGATAAAGCTGACATTGGTCTGGGTCTGTGAGAGCCTGATGACATGCTCCTGGCCGATGCCTTTCTCCTTCATCAGAGCGATGAGGTACTCTCCCAAGATATCATCGCCTACTGTGGTGAGAAGGGAGGTGGGAACGTTCAGCTGGGCGAGGGCGCTGGCTACGATCGCATTGCCCCCTAGGGAGACGGTGTACCCCTTGAGGTAGAGCTCCTCCCCCTTTGCCGGCATCTGTTGATAGCCTTGCAGCAGCAGGTCACAAAAGACTGGGCCTATGGTCAGTATTGGTTTGTTCTTCCCCATAGCCTATACCAGGATTGAGGGGGAGTTGCCCCTCGTGTGTGCATCACGAAGTTGCTCGAATACCAAACGGGCCTGCTCTTCGCCTACCAAGGGGTGCATGGAAAGAGCCTTGATCGCTTCAGATTCGCTACGCATGCCGATTGCCTTGACCACCTGCCTCTCATACAGTTTCATCGTCTTCAGCAACGACCAGATCTCCCCATCCAAGGAGGGACACGGCCATCGGATGGAGAAATGCCCATCCCTGATGGAGGCTGAGACCTCAATGACATCCGAAGCATCCAGATCATAACAGATCAGGTCGTTGGGTATGTTCAGGATGAGGGTCTCACCCTCGCCCTTCTGCAGCGCTGCGAGCACATTGAGCGCTATGGCATCGTACCCCTTGGAGTTATCCATATCCAGCAAGGAAAACCTCTCGCTTATGTTTCGGTCATAGCCGGACTCCATCTGCATATAGGAGCCGTTGCGCTTGTCTATATAGGTATTGTAGAGTTCGATGGGAGTAGCCTTGTGCTCCTCCAGGGCCTTGTACAACCAGTCATCCAAGGCCTTGATGCTCTCTGCCCTCCCTTGGGTGGCACCCTTTTGGTTGGCCAGCACCTGGTCGGTGTGCAGGTAGTAGTAGAGGTACTCATTGGGGATGAGCCCTGTCCGTACCATATGGGAGCGCATCCCCTCATAGAAGGGCTCCAAGGCGATGAACTGATCAAGATGGTTCTCCACCAGGTCCGAGAGGCGCTGCACTCCGTCCACCTCTACCGAATAGACCCACCCATAGTGGTTCAGGCCAAAATACTTGAGCTGTACCGAAGAAACATCACAGCCGTATATGGTTGCGACATGGGTGGCGATAAGTTCAGGGGCATCGCAGATGCCTATGATCCTATCAAAGCCGGACAGGGTCCTGACCGCCTGGGTGACCAGACCCGAGGGGTTGGTGAAGTTGATCACCCACGCCTCGGGGGCATACTTTCGTATGACCTCGATCTGCTCCAACACCACCGGGATGGTACGCAAAGCAAGGAAGAATCCTCCGACCCCTACGGTCTCCTGCCCTATCTGGCCCAGGGCCAAGGGCTCTTTCTCATCAATGATACGCCCCTGTTGGCCACCAACGCGAATGGAGGAGAAGATATAGTGGGCATCCTGAACAGCCTCCTTGAGGCTCTGGGCAACATGGATTGGAAAGGAAGGGGTCGTGTGCTCCAATAGGGCCGCTATGATGGTCTCGTTGATGAGCGAGAGTTTCTCCTGGTCGGTATCATAGAGATAGAGTTCATCGATATGGATGTCCCCACGCTTGAGCAAGGAGTGCAGCAACAAGGGAAATCGGGGACTTGCCGCCCCTAGTATTGTCAGTTTCATCAGATTCCTCCCTATGGGATGTATGGCTTATAGTACGGGGTAAACGTTTTCCCGTCAAGAAAAACTTTCTTTTACTCTGATAATCAAAAATTACTCACATCTAAAGGTGTTTCTTATACTACTGGCGACGAGGAGCGCATGAAGAGCCCTCCTGCAGCGTATGGGGCAGGACCGTCAGGGCAGGCACCACTTCACTGTGCTGCAGCATGGTGATCAGGATGGTGGCGGCCTTCTCTCCTATCTCGCCCATGGGCTGGCTCACTGTGGTGAGCTTTGGCGTGGTGAAGGCAGCGAGTGTGATCCCATCGAAGCCCAGCAAGGAGAGGTCTCCAGGGATGTGCAACTCCTGCTCAAAGGCACAGCTGAGGGCCCCTACCGCCATCTCGTCGCTCAGGGCGAAGACCGCATCAACGGCGGGGTGACGGCCAAGGAGCTTTTTCATGGCCTCATACCCACTTTCGATGGTGTACCCTCCCCCTTGGACCAGGGATTCATCAAAAGGAATATCATATTCGCCCAGGGCCTCTTTATACCCCTGTAGGCGCTTGTCCCCCACCGAGTAGCCACTTCCTGCGATGAGCCCGATCGAGCGATGGCCCAAGTCCAGCAGGTATCTGGTTCCATCGGCAGCAGCTGCCCTGTCATCAATCCTGACCTGGGGGAACTGGACCCCCGGGATGTCGATGCCGGCAAGCACTATGGGCACCTGGGTTTTTTTCAGTTGGGCATAGACCTCTGGATTACTGCTTTCGTGCATGAGGATGATGCCATCGACGCGGTTTTGCAGGAGCAGGTCCAAATAGATGCGCTCATTGCTCAGCGTGTCCTGCACCCGGCATACCAGCACCTTGAAGCCTGCCCTCTCTAGGGTGCTCTCCACCCCGGCAAAGACCATCTGGTGGTACATCTCTGAGACGCTTGGAATGATCAGGCCGATGGTGAAGGTCTTTTTCAGGACCATGCTCCGGGCTATATGGTCAGCCACATACCCCTGCTTTTGTATGGAGGCGAGGACCTTCTCCTCCAAATCCTTGCTTACAAACTTGGTCCCGTTGAGCACACGTGAGACGGTGGCAACAGAAACACCTGCGTCCTTGGCAATATCCTTAATACCCATTGGCTTTGCGCCTCTCTTGGTTGTTCATCCTCTAAAGAATGTACTGAAATGGTGTAAAAAGCAAGTGAGGCCACAGAGCACACAGTTAGCCCAGGGGGAAAAGCACTATGCCACGATTCGAAGCGACAAACCTGAAGCAAGAAAAGTGGTGTATGAAGATAAGAGAAACCCCCACCTCCATAGGGAAAATATAGCATTTTCCCCATAGAGGCAGGGGTTTCTTCCTTACAAGATCATGCAGAGCAGCAATTCAGGTTCTCATCCTGAGCACACTGCGCCTCTGCATATTCCTACACCTCAAACAGAGCGTATTGCCCCCTTTTCGTATAGGAGGTGTGCAACAGGTGGTGACTCCTCTCCCCTAAGGGTTTGATGAGGAACTTCTCATAAAGATCCAATATCTCGGGATTCTCATGGGACTTGCGCAGGGCAAAGTTCCTGTCCTCCTCATAGATGGAGGAGGCTCGCTTCTGACGAATCGCCTCAGTGGTGGGAATGGGCTGTCCTCCCCCACCCAGACACCCTCCGGGACATGCCATGACCTCGATGAAGGCATAGGGGGACTCACCCTTTTCTATCTGCTCCATCAGGATGCGGGCATTGCCCAGGGTGTGTGCAACGGCCACCCGGACCTCAGTGCCGTTGATATCGACTGCGGCCTCCTTGATGCCCTCCATACCCCTTACATCCATAAAATCTACAGAGGGGAGGCTCTCACTGGTCAGTACCTCATACGCTGTGCGAAGGGCCGCCTCCATCACGCCTCCTGTTGCACCGAAGATCACAGCAGCACCTGTGGATACGCCCAGGGGGTTGTCGAAAGCCTCATCAGGGAGGGAGGCAAACTGGATGCCCACGCGCTTGAACATCTGGGCAAGCTCGCGTGTGGTCAAGGCATAGTCGACATCCGCGAAGCGTTCCTCCTCCTTCAGGTCCAGCTCCTCCTTCCAGAAATCAAAGGCGCCATCCATCTCACTTCGTCCCGCCTCAAACTTCTTGGCGGTGCACGGCATGATGGAGACAACCCGGATATTCCTGGGATCAAGGCCGGCTTGTTGGGCATAGTAGGTCTTGGCGATGGCACCGAACATCTGCTGGGGAGACTTGCAGGAGGAAAGATGGGCCAGCTGTTCAGGATAGAAGTGCTCGATGTACTTGATCCATCCTGGCGAGCAAGAGGTTATCATCGGCAGGACCCCCCCGTTCTGGATACGCCTGATCAGCTCATGGCCCTCCTCCATGATGGTGAGGTCAGCGGCGAACTGGGTGTCAAACACCTTGG
>CAZGOK010000078.1:0-8115 GCA_964527665.1 uncultured Sphaerochaeta sp. | reverse complement strand
GGAGTCAATGATATTCGAGTCGAAGAGTTTGAACTTCCCGCCATCAAGGATGATGAGATCCTTGCCAAGGTCATCACCAACAGCATCTGCATGAGCGACCACAAGGCTGCCGAGCAGGGAGGCAGCCATAAGAGGGTCCCCTCCGATGTGGCAACCAACCCCATCATCATAGGACACGAGTTCTGTGGCGAAATCATCGAGGTCGGCAAGAAGTGGCAGGACAAGTTTAGCCCAGGATCAAAGTTTTCGATCCAGCCCGCCTTGAACTACGAAGGCACCCTCGATGCCCCCGGCTACTCATTCCCCCATGTCGGTGGAAATGCCACCTACGTAATCATCCCTCACCAGGTGATGGATATGGACTGCCTGCTTCCCTACGATGGTGATGCCTATTTCCTCGGTGGCCTAGCAGAACCTGTATCCTGCGTAGTCGGGACATTCCATGCTATGTACCATACCAAGGGTGGTTCCTATAAGCACCATATGGGTATTGTAGAGGGTGGTAACCTTGCCCTGCTTGCCGGTGTCGGTCCCATGGGCCTTTGCGCCATTGATTATGCCATGCATTGTGACCGTAAGCCCGGCAGGCTCGTAGTCACCGATATCGATGATGCGCGCCTTGCACGGGCCGCTAGTATCTACACTGTCGCAGAGGCTAAAAAACAGGGTGTTGAACTTATCTATCTGAATACCAAGAGTATCAGTGACCCTGTGGCCAAGCTCATGGAGCTTTCTGAGGGTAAGGGGTATGACGATGTGATCGTCATGGCACCAGTCAAGGCCCTCATCGAGCAGGCAGACAGCATTCTTGCCCGTGATGGGTGCCTGAACTTCTTCGCAGGCCCAGAACGAACCGACTTCTCAGCCTCGATGAACTTCTATAATGTCCACTATGCCTCAACGCATATTGTGGGTACCAGCGGTGGCAATACCGACGATATGCGTGAGTCCTTGGAAATGATGGGTAAGGGCTTACTCAATCCTGCCGGCCTTGTCACCCATATCGGAGGTCTCAAGGCAGTGCCTCAGACGGTCATCAACCTTCCTTCCATCCCCGGTGGCAAGAAGATGATCTACACCCATTTTGATTGTGACCTGACTGCAATTGATGATTTTGCAGAGGTGGGCAAGACCAAACCCCTGTTTGCCGAGCTGGACAAGCTGGTAAAGAAGCATAATGGACTATGGTCAGCTGAAGCTGAAGCATATCTGTTGGCCAACTGTAAGGAGTAGGGATGAAAAAGCATATCGCAGTAGACCTGGGCGCTTCCAACGGTCGCGTCATTGTGGGGGACCTTACAAATTTTGAGGTGGTGCACCGCTTTGTAACCCATAATGACCAGATCCTAGGGGAGTTTTACTGGAATCTGCTTGGACTGTTCTCTGAGATCAAGACTGGGTTGAAGAAAGCCTTCGCCCAGTATGGCTCTGAGATAGGTTCGATCGGCATCGATACCTGGGGGGTCGACTATGTCCTGCTTGACAGGACTGGCTCCCCGGTCTCGCTTTGCTACCACTATCGTGATAGCAGAACCGATGGCATGATCGAGGAAGTGACACAGAAGTTGGGTGGCAAGATGCGCGTCTTCGAGAAGACCGGCATCGCCTTCAACTCCTTCAACACGCTCTACCAGCTTGCTGCGATGCAGAAGTTGCGCCCTGATGCCCTCGCAGCAGCAAGGCACTACCTCTCGCTTCCCGACCTGCTTGCCTACTGGCTTACCGGTGTGATGAAGAATGAGAGGACTCATGCCTCCACCACACAGCTGTACGACCCCAAGGCACAAGGTTGGGCGTGGGACCTCATCAGTGAGATGGGCTTTGACAAGGGCCTGTTTGGTGAGATAGTCGATAGCGGCACCATCATAGGAGCTCTGACGGCTGCCGTCAGCCATGAGGTAGGAGCCCCTGTAGGTGTTTCTGTCATTGCAAGTGCAGCGCACGACACAGCCAGTGCCGTTGCTGCAGTGCCGGTGTCCGAAGGGGAGGTCCCCCTGTACATCTCTAGTGGGACCTGGTCGCTGTTGGGTGTGGAGCTACAGGAGCCGATCATTACCAAGCTTGCCTTGGAAAGTGGCTTTACCAACGAGATCGCTGCCAGCGGTAACGTGCGGTTCTTGAAGAACATCATGGGCATGTGGATCCAGCAGGAGTGCGTACGCCATTGGGAAAGCCAGGGCGAGGAGATTTCCTGGAAGGAGTTGGACAAGGATACCCTTGCCTGCTCGACCTATGAGGGGTTTATCGACCCCTCGGATCAGCTTTTCCTCAAGCCCAACAGTTATGACAACCTCATGGTCGACCGTATCACAGGGTGGTGCGTCGAGCATGGACAGACCCCCCCATCCTCAAAAGGGGAGTTTATGGTTGCCATCTATAGGGGGCTTGCAAAGGCCTACGCCCTCTCCATCCGTCAGCTGGAAGAGATAACGGGCAAGAAGTTCACCTCCCTGTACATCATAGGCGGTGGATGCAAGAACGAGATCCTGGACCAGTGGACAGCCACCGAGACGGCTCTCACCGTCTATGCAGGTCCTGTGGAAGCCACAGCCTTGGGCAATACGCTGATGCAGATGTATGCCACAGGTGAGATAGCGTCACTACAGGAGGGAAGGGATATGATCAAGAGAGAACAGAAGGTGAAGGTATTTCATCCCTGATCATCTGATCTCTTGTTTCTTTGAGATTCCATCTTTGGTTCTTTTGATTATGTGACCTCTTGGGTATTTCCCATGACAGAGCTCCCGCCGTTGCATGCAACGGCGGGAGCTCTGCCATGATACGCTCAGATATAACACCAGATTTACAAAAGGGTGAGTTTTCGTATCCATTCTGGTGACAACTCCAGAGATTGTGGTACACAGTTTTGGAGGATGGGGAGTAGTCAGCTTTAGTTCAAAAGAGCCTGACAATAAAGGAATGAACATAGCCTGTTGGATATTATCCCTTCTTTCACTACAATACGGGCACTACACATTGGAAGGCTGGGGTATGCAGAAAAGTGAACAAGCTACGATCAAGGATGTTGCCAAACTGGCAGGAGTATCTATTGCAACTGTCAGTAGGGTATTGAACAACCTTGGGGTAGTGAATGCCGCCACTGAAGAGAAGGTGCTCTCTGCTGTCAAGGATCTTCACTATCAGCGCAATGCTGTTGCACGTTCTCTGAAGATGAGGAAGACCAAGAGCATTGGCATCATTGTCCCTGAAATATCCAATACCTTCTTCACCGAGATTGTCGAACAGCTTGAGCGCCTTCTCGGTCCCTTGGGCTATGCACTGCTGCTTTGTTCTTCTGAGAACAGCGTGGAGGAGGAGAAGCGAAAGCTCACTTTCCTGCTGGAGCGTAATGTCGATGCCTTGGTAGTAGTCCCTGCAAGTAATGTGGGAACGCATTTTACCCTTCCTTTTTTGAAGGCAACCCCCATGGTCATGCTGGACAGGGAAATTGCCGGCCTGGTGTGCGATGTGGTCCTAGTCGACAACAGGAAAGGCTCCTATGACGTGACAAGGGCCCTCATACAAGAAGGGCATACGCGTATAGGATTCCTTGGCGGCGAGCCTACAGTGCATACCTCCGTAGAGAGACTCCGTGGATTTTTGGATGCCATGAGAGAGTACAATCTTCCTGTAGAGGAGGAGTTTGTCATGCAGGGTGGCATGAGCCAGAGAGCTGGGTACTCCCTGATGAAACAGGCTCTTGAGAAAAAGGATTGTCCCAATGCCTTCTTTGTTGTAAATGACATGGTGCATATTGGTTCAACAAGCTGTCTGGCTGCAGAGGGCAGTGAGAAGGACTGTTCCAGGATGGTCTTCGCCACCTTCGATCATCTGTTCTATGCTCCACTGCTCAAGTTTTGCCATTATGCAGCTGCCCAGCCCATCGACAGGATAGGGCAGAGTGTTGCTGCTCTCCTTCTTAGGCGCATGAAAGGGGAGACCGATGATTTCCCCTCCAAGGTGGTCCTATTGCCATCCATTCATGTCATGAAAGAGAACGGTGGCATCGTGTTCGTTTCCTGATCTTAGGAATCCAACCACTCTGCCACCGCTTCTGTTAGTAAGGGTTCAGCTGATTTATTTCAATTCTTCATCAAAACAGACCGCAACCTTTCCCGATGTCCCGCTTGCCATGAGGGAATAGGCCTCGTCAGCCTTCTCCAGGGGGAAACGGTGGGTTATGAGGTCTTCGGGGTGGATGTTCCACCTGACCAGATGTTCCACCAGATCCTCCATCTTCCAGATGCTGGTCACCCAGCTACCATAGATGGTCTTCTGGTCGTGGAGCATGTCTGGGCTAGGATTGAAGGTTACGCTTCCTCCCTCACCGACAAAGGCGATCTTGCCCCATTTTCGTGTTGCCCTGACGGCTGTTGCACGACCTGGATTGCTTGCACTGCAATCAAAGGCACGTTCAACACCATGTCCACCGGTAAGGGCCTTGATCTGCTCGACATTGTCTTCGCTGGGAGTGAAGCCGTGGTCAAGCAAGCCTAGCTTCTTTGCCAGCTCGATTCTTGCAGGTTCCATCTCGATACCGATGAGCTTGGTCGCTCCCATAGCCTTGGCAAGCATGAGGGCTGCGAGTCCCACTGGACCCAAGCCGACAACCAGGACTGCATCATTGCCGCTGACACCGACCTTTTCGATCGCTTCGTAGACAGTACCGAAACCACAGGCTACCTGGGCTCCATCTGCATAGGTCAGTTCGTCGGGAAGCAGGACCAGGTCCTTCTCGTCACAGAGGATGTACTCTGCCATCCCTCCGTCACGCTGCCAGCCGTAGGCTGCACGCTTGTCGCTTGTGCAGCTTATCATGAAGCCCTGACGGCACTCATGGCAGACACCACAACCGCTGATATGGTATACGATGACCCTATCGCCTTTCTTGAACCGTTTCAGGCCAGGTCCTTCCTCAACTATTTGGCCACAGGGCTCATGGCCTGCGATCACATTCTGATACCCTTCAGGGCCCTTACCCAGGTGCTCGCGGTAGATTGCCCTGATGTCGCTGCCGCAGATGGTGGAACATTTGGTCCTCAGCAAAACCTGTCCATACCCGGGCTTGGGTATGTCGAACGTGTCAAATGTGACGGTGCTGTTTCCTGGGAGCTTTGCTCCCAACATTGTTTTCTTCTCCATGGTATCCCTCCTTGAAAGGTTATCTTCTATAGTGATCGGGAACACGTATGGTCCCGTCCTCATCCCACAATTCAGTCCAGTCCTTGGCTTCCTTCCAGAGGAATACCTGTCCCTTTATCAGGCGACTGTTGCAGTCGGCCTCCTTGAGCATGGCAACTTCCATACGGTCGAGAGGATCGCTCATGATGCTTTCCAGATTGCTCCTGAGGTTTCGCTCCTTGGTCGACTGGGGTATGGGCACTATGCCGTTGGCGTGTGCCCACTTGATGCAGATGGCTGCGGGGTGGACTTTGTGAGCCTTTGCTACGGCAAGGACAGAAGGGTGCTCCATATCCACTGCATCGGTCTCTGTGGTATCCCTCTCTGGCCTGTTTGGCGATCCTAGGGGGGAAAATCCAATGGGAATGATGCCTTGGCCCTTCACATAGTCCAAAAGCTCAGGCTGCTGGAAGCAGGGGTGCAGTTCCATCTCATTTGCAATAGGACGTATGCGGCAGTCTGCAAGGAGCAGCTCTAGCTTAGCCTTGGTCATGTTGCTGGTCCCGATATGCTTTACCAGACCTTGGTCGACAAGGTCTTCCATAGCACGCCAGGTCTCCATGAACTCTTCATGGATATAGGGCCTTGCATCAGGGTTTCTGGCAGAAACATCACACTTTGGTGGGTGGAAGTTGGGAAATGGCCAGTGCACCAGAAAGAGGTCAAGGTAGTCGAGCTGCAAATCAGCGAGGGTTGCCCGAACTGAAATGCCGACGTTATCTTTCCCATGCATATCATTCCAGAGCTTGCTGGTGATCCAGAGTTCCTCTCTTGGTATTCCGGAGGTCTTGAGGACCTCCCCGATCTCTTTTTCATTGCCATAGACACGGGCGCAGTCTATGTTTCTGTAACCGAGCTTGAGTGCTAGCTCTACAGACTGTGCCATGTCAGCGTGGCTCACATGGTCACTGCCAAAGGTGCCGACCCCTATGGCAGGCATATTGGCTCCTGTCTGTTGTATGGTGAAGTAGGGTACGTTCATAGCATTCTCCTTAATCCTCTATAGTATACCTTGCTATTTTACGGCTCACAATGCTTGATATGCGTATAAAGTATAGTGTTTTGCGCAGAAAGAGGGTATAATCCCTGTATGATTCAAATAGGGTTGAAGCTTCGCTTCCAAGATGGATATGACATGGCAGTGGCCAACGGGGTAGTACGCTATGCCAAGAAAAAGAGTGGATGGCAACTGCGCGGCCAGGGGCCCTGGTTCTTTCCCTTGGACAGTGATTCCCTTTCCAACTGTGACGCCCTCATCGCACGGATAGAGAATGATGAACAGGCTCTTGCCTGCTCTGATCTTGGCATCCCAGTTGTCGACATTGCTGGGGCTTCTTCGCTAAAGCTTTTCAGTCAGGTTCGCAATGATGATTATGAGACAGGAGTGAAGGCGGGTAAGTATTTGCATACCTTGGGAAACCGAAACTATGCATGGTGTGGTGTCGATGGCGTGCATTGGGCGCGTGAACGTCTGGTAGGCTATGCCTCTGCAATAGGGAAAAGTGCTGAGCAGATAGTACGCTTTTCCCGACCCCTTCCGTGGTGGCGTCAAATCTACGATGATTCTCCCCAGCTGGAGAGTTGGCTGCTCGCTCTTCCCAAACCAATTTCTCTCTTCTGTAGCAACGACCTCTCGGCAATGAAGGTGGAGCTTGCCGCCCAGAGGCTTGGCATCCTAATTCCCACTGAACTGACTGTTCTTGGTGTTGATAATGAGACTCTGCTGTGTGAATTGGCGACTCCCTCCATCTCAAGCATACAGACCAACTGTGAGATGATCGGCTATCAGGCGGCGGCAATGATAGATTCCTTGCTCCAGAGCAAGACTCCTACTGTGCGGATTCAACGTATTGCTTCCGGAGGCATAACTGAGCGTGAAAGCACAGCCCTCATTACCGAGAAGGATCCTGTGGTGGCCCAGGCCTTGAGGACCATACACGATGAGGCAAGCCACGGTATCAGTGTCGCTGATGTGGTGGAGAAGTGTGGTGTCAGCAGGAGAAACTTGGAGATGCGCTTCAAGGGAGCGAGGGGAAAGACCCTCTTGGAAGAGATCTGTGAGCAGCGCCTTCTCTTGGCAACGCTCGCCCTACGTCATAGCAGTGCAACAATTGCAGACATCACCAACGATTGTGGCTTTGGCTCTGTCCATCGGTTCTACACCTTGTTCAAGCGCAGGTATGGGACTACGCCCAGTATCTGGAGAAAACAGAGGTCTGAGCAATAGGTGCTCTGTCAATGTGATTTCTCTTTTGAATACACTGAGCTCATCAACCGCTTGGTCTGGCCGACCAGATAGAGCGGCAAGGTGACCAGAGTGTAGCGGTACTCGGATTTCGGCAGGGACGAGATGACTGTCTCCACCACAGGAGTATTCGTTGAGAACCGCAAAGCAAGGGAAAGGTGTTTCAATTCCATGAACAGATGCAAGGATTTCAGAGTTCCTGTTTTTCCTGATTTTACCTCGACAGGGAGTATGGAAGCCCCTTGCTGGATGATGTAATCAACCTCAGCTTTGGATTGTTTTTTCTCCCTGCTCCAATAATAGAGCTGAGGATGCATGTAGCCTGGTTGGCTGTAGAGCAGATGTTGCCCGATGAACTGCTCAGCAAGTTCCCCTTGGTTTGAGAAAAAAAGATCCTTGTCTTGGGAAATATCTGCGATCGACAATCCTTGTAGTGTAAGATAGAGTCCGATATCTAGGAGGATCCCTTTGGAGTTTTTCCGGTTTATCTCAGCCTTCAAGGGCAGGTTGTTTGCATTGGAATGATAAGCCCTGTACAAAATTCGGGCTTGGACGAACAAGCTCAGAATTCGATCGGTGACCGAACTTCGCTCTTGAGCAAGTATGTCGACGTATTTGATTTTTTTACCAACAGTAGTAGTCTGTAAAGCCTAATTCTTCAATTCAATCACTGGGTATAAGGACTTGAG
>CAZGOK010000077.1:0-8191 GCA_964527665.1 uncultured Sphaerochaeta sp. | reverse complement strand
GCTAATGAAGGAGTCTTTTTTGCCAGAAGAAATGATGTAATATCCAAAGGAAAACCACCTTGTCATATAAATGTAACCGCTTTCATTTTTAGCTTAAGATACTCTCACCCATTTGTCAATCAAAATCTTAACATACATATTCTACCACATACCAAGCATTTATCAACTCATGACATGGTATTCACCAAGAAATAGAGAGGTAGTGTAGCACTGCACGAACCATGTGTATTGCTTCTCTTGTTGACAGAGCTTCTACAATGGCTTATTTTTTGAGGGAAAGAAATGACCTTGGGCTCTGGAGCAGTAAACCATGAAACAAAAGACCATCGACGACATCGCACTCGAGGCGGGAGTATCAAAGGCAACCGTATCAAGGGTGCTCTCACATCCTGAGATAGTCAGCGAAAAAACAAGACTCAAGGTCCTCGCCGTCATGGAGAAATACTCATATACGCCAAACCATCTCGCCCAAGGACTTGCAGGGACAGCAACCAAGACCATTGGGGTGGTCATTGATGAACTGTCCAACTTCTTTTTCATTGAAATTGCTGAAGGGATTGACTTTGTGCTCGACTCCCAAGAGTATTCCATGCTGTTGTCCAGTTCGCGTTGGGTTGAGCAGCGGGAGACCCGCCTTGTCAGTTCCCTCATCAGCAGCAGGGTTGATGGCGTCCTGCTTGCCCCTGTTTCCGCCCAACCAAAAGCAGTCGAACTCCTGCAGCGTGCAAACATTCCCTTTGTTCTCATAAATTGTACCCCAGAAGACAAGAACATCTCCTTTATCACATGCGACAACCATGAAGGGGGGAGAATCGCAGCTGCTTTCATCAATGCACACCCAAGGCCGCAGACCATAGTCATAACAGGATTCTCTCACCAGTCCATTGAGCACCGCTTGGAAGGTCTCCATGAAAAGATCGATCCCAGGCTCAGTCTCTTACACTACTCCCAGATAAAGACACAGGAGGATGGGTATAACCTTGTACCCATCCTTATTAGAGACAATGGAATTGACAGAATTCCTACAACCCTATTCGTCACCAATGACAACGTTGCCATAGGCATCATCAACCGGTTAGTCAAGCTGAAAATCTCTATCCCTGAGCAAGTATCCATCCTAGGCTATGACAACATCCGCATTGCAGGGTCATGCAGGGTTCCCCTCACCACCATCTCTCAATCTTCTGTCGAGATGGGCAGGGTGGCAACAAAGATGTTGCTCCATCTCATCAGGAACAAAGAAAAGGATGAAGTCCTACACCACCTCATCAAGCCAGAACTCATTTGTAGGGAATCGAGTGAATAGCAGAATACCTCTGGCTATCCTAAAAGAACTATTGTGTATGCAAGCTTTCGAATCTTCCTACCCTTCCAACTGCTTCAAGAACTCAGCCTCAGGAACCGCCTTGGAGAACAGATACCCCTGATACTGATTACACCCTATCTGCCTGAGGAAGTGCAACTGCTCCTCTGTCTCCACCCCTTCGGCTATAACTGTTATGCCCAGCTCCTTGGCAAGCATCAACACCGTCTTGTAGATGATGATCGCATCGGAATCAGGATAGCTTGCTATGAAGGAGCGGTCGATCTTGAGCTTTTCCATAGTGAGCTCCAGAAGATACGAAAGGGAGGAGAACCCTGTACCAAAGTCATCAATGGCTATCCCCACTCCAATGCTGCGCAGCCGCTCCATGAACATGCCGGTGGTCTGTAAACTCTCCACAGCCGTACGTTCAGTGAGCTCGACGGTGAGCAAGGAGGGCTCCACCCCCTGGCGATCCAACTCATCACCTATGAAGTCAATGATGACAGGATTTGAAAATTCCTCCGCACTGAGGTTGATGGCCAAAGAGAATGCGGGCTTCACTGCGCGGAGTACACTTTGGTTGGCCTTGAGGAACGCAATAGCTGTGCGAATCACGAACTCACCGAGCATTGCGATCATATGATGCTCTTCCATCAGGGGGATGAACTCATCAGGGGCGATGAAGCCAAGCTCCGGGTGGATCCACCGTATCAGAGCCTCAGCACCAACGATCCCATCGGTTTGGACATCAACCTGTGCCTGATAACAGAGAAAAAGGGATGAGGAACTGAAGGCTCCCGGTATCTCTGCAAGGATGGCCTGCTTTCTTTGGTACTGGTTATGGACCCTCTCATCGAACTGCAGGCATTTACAGGAGTGGGAGTCCTCTATCATCCTGGAGGCCATGGAGGCTTGCATCAAGAGCGTCGGTATGGAGACCTCCCCTCCTGAATATTGTGAATATCCGCACGTCGCCTGGTTTTGTATAAACTTAGCAAGAGTGGTACATTGCTGCTCTATGCCCAACAGCAGGCTGTGTATCAGTGGCTGTACGGCCCGGCTGTCATCCTCGTGCAAAAGAGCCACATAGGTATCAGCAGAGAAGGCGTATACAGGCTCCGCCTGACCGAGCATTGAGGAGATAAACAGGCTCAGTTGTATGGAGAAGGCACTTTCGGTGATGAGCGAGTAGTGAGAAACCCTTTCAAACTGGTGTTTGAGATGGATCAGGAGACAGTAGCTGGTCTGTGCCTTCACTCCATAACCACTAAGTAGGAACACAGGAAGTTCCACCTCATTATCCCTAACATAAGCAATGAAATCAGGGACATTCCAGGATGAGCTGGTATAGACACCAACGGTGTAGGCATCCCTTCCTATGGTTGGCTTGGCACGGGTCTCAGTACGGTTGGTCAGGTACTCATTGCCATTCTTGTGCCGAATCCATATGGGTCTGCTGACAGGCCCCTCCCGGTAGCTTAGATTTTTGACGGAAGAAGGGGTCAAGCAGGGCAAGAAGTCCTGCGTCCCCTTGCCTATCAATTCATCTTGCATATACCCGCAAAGGACCTCAAAGGCGTGGTTGCAGAAGGTGATGCGATGTGTATCATCGGTGACCAGAATCCCATTGCCCGAGTACTCGGAGATAAGGGAGCTCACCTGCATCTGCACCTGGTCAGCCCTGCGAAGTTGATACATGACCACAAACACTATTCCCAGCAGGAATAGCAACAGGCCAAGGATCCACTTCAAGAAGGGCAGCTGCAGGAGCAGGAGCTGGCTCAGCGCAGGCACTTCAGCAAGGGAGTAGTAGCTGACGACACTCCACAGCCTCCCCTCATCAGGATACCAATGCAAGGTCTGGGTTGCCAAAGGCATCACAGCCTGGTACCCATAGGAGCGCTCCTCAGAGAGATAAAACCCGGAACCAGAGGCAAAGAGGAGGGACTTCAGATCCGGGGCCTCGGCAAACAGGGAAGAGCTGCCCTGATCAGACTGGATAAAATTGGAACACGCCTGACCGCCGCGGTGTATCCAATCACCATTGTTGGATACCAGGCCAAAAATTATATTCTTAGTCATTGCCTCCTGGTAGTCACGCAGGAAGGAAAGCAGGAAGCATGCATCGTAATCGATGATGACCAGACCAAAGAAACGACCGTCAGTATAGGCAGGCAGGGCAAGCACCATTGCGGGGCCTGTGTGATCATCATGGAGGTTTTGCCGACTTTCAAGCCCTATCGGTGAAATATACAGCGTATTTGCATCATTGCTCTGAGCGAATGCAAAGAGCTCTGAATCCTTGCGATTCTCCAATCTGGAGGGGTCAGAAAGTACTGTAAGGGTGTTGGGGTAATGGTCAACCTTGATAATCTCCATCCCTGAGGCATCAAGAAGGCGGATATGATTTATGTAGCTCTTCTTGTTGGCTATCCGCAAGAACAACTGTTCAAGCTCAGAGTGGTTGTATACCCCTGTATCCCGGGTGTATCGGGTGAACTCGGCAGAATCGAATACCGTGAGAAGGTCAGAGACAAACTGGGAAAAGACAGCCTCAAGCTGGTTGGCTATTATGGCATTGCCCTTCTCCTGTTCAGTTTGCAGAAGAAGAGAAGCCTGCTCTTTAAGGGACTTTTCATACGAGCCAAAAAGAACAAGGAACAATATGACTAGGGGGACAACTATACAAAGTGTCCGTTTGACAATGCTTATCCGGTCTTTCGCATGTAATTTCACTCCCGGCCAGTCCTCCCAGGAAAAAGAACGTAACGTTCAAAAAGAACAATACCATCACAATTCCCTGCTTGTATAAGACAAGATACCACGCCTAGCATGAAAAATACAGCAATCAATAAAGAAATATACAGACCAGAAAGAAACAGGCCCCTCGCAAGAGAGGCCCATCATGTGTACACTGTTGTCAACAAAGCCTAAAGATACTCGGCATCACCACTACGGACATACTTGTCGGTTATGCCCCTGATACGCTTGACTGCATCCTCACAGCGCTCCTGGGAGCTGGAGGCGACCTCCCAACGGGTCATCCCCTCCTCACTGCGTGATATCCGCTGGGCAACCTGCAGCCAATCGCCATTGAGGCAGGTAGTTTCATCCATCAATTCGGGAAGGCCCATGCGCATCAAGGTCGCATCAAGGTCGCTGCCATCCTCCATCTTCTTGAACACGCTCAGCCCCAGCTGGGCAAAGGCCTGCTCCACCTCTCGCATGACAGGTTCCATCAGGGCCTCGGTAAAGAAGTGGCAAGGCCACTCCCGCTCCCTGTAGATCTGACCCTGTAGGCGGAAGGCATCCTCATACGCCTTGGGATCGGATGCCCACATCTTGGCAGTGAGCAGGGTAAAGTAGAGGGTGTTCTCCGTTGCGGCAAAGCCTTTGGAGAAATCATCCAGGTCGTAGGGAAAGTTCATGTAGTAGTGGGCAGATTCTTCTGAGGCGACCAGATATTGGTCCTTCATGTTCTGGCGCAATGCCTCTTTTATGAAGGAGTGGCCATTTCTGATGATATGCACCCCGATGCCCCTTTGGGCCTGGTCCACTACTGAAAGGGGATTTGCCTTCACGTCGTAATACATATGGGGCTTCCAAGGGCTCCCCTTCCCCCCTGCAAAGAAGCCAGAATCATACACGCCCTTGAAATAGGAGGTTATCTCAGAGACCAGAAGGGAGAGGTTGAACGAGGGAGCGAGCTGTTCGCCTTTGCTGTTCATGATATCCATCCTGTCACCATCACCATCGTAGGCAAAGCCGAAATCAAAGGCCTCCTTACGCATCAGGTCCCAGGTTGGCTGGATGCTCTTCTGCACGATCGGGTTGGGATCCCCGATGGGGAAAAAGCCGTCAGGGACGAGGTTGCGCACCCTAAGGGTGGCTCCCGAGAAACCCAGGGCCTCTGTTGTCTCGGTGCCGGCAGCACCACAGAGGTAGTCGGTGAGGATGGAGACGCCAGAGAGACTGTCCTTGTCCACCCCTGCCAACTGCATGGAGTATTCGATGAACTCATCCAGGTACCGCGCTATGACGACCTTGCCCCGCACCACCGAGGCTCTCTGAGCCTTGCCCTCGATATAGAACTCCCGTATGCACCCGATGCCACCCAAGGGCCCGTTGCCCATGGCAAGAGTCTGCATCCCGGGTGCCATAAGCTTCAGACCGATGTACTCCCCGGGGTTATGGCTCGCTGTAAACATCACAGCTGCGGCATGGGGATTCTTCATGCAGCTATAGTAAAACTGGCTGGTGGAGATTTGCAGCGGGTTGACCAGCACCTCCATGCCCATCTCAGAGAACATCTCAACAGCAAGCTCAAGCAAGGCAGGACCTGCCAGGCGGGCATCCCTGCCCAGCACGATTGAGGATACCTTCAGGACATCCTGGAAGTATCTTCCCACAGCGCCCAACAGGCGCTGGGCAAGAGAAGGGGTGAGAACGGTGCTTCTTGTTCGTATATCATAGGCTTTGAACATGCTGGTATTCAAAGCCATCTTTTCCATGTCAGAGAGACGAGTATATTCAGTGTACATAAATCCTCCTAATATAGTGCAACACCACTAAAGCACAAAGACAACTCGTTTAGAGATATATGCTTTTACATGCTGCACATAAAATTCTTGTGCATGTTTTAGCACATACTTACCAACACTCTCCATAACGAGTTATTCAAAAGCAAGTGTTTTGCTACTCTGTTTATCACTACTCCCTTGAAAGGGTCGTAGGTGTATTCTCTATCAAACTTACAGTGACAGGCTGGCACTCTGGCGATTGACAAGTAAAACTGGCATCAGAGGGCTCTGATGCCAGTTATTTTCTTAACCCATTTTAAAACTTGAGAAAAGAGACTGGCCTTTTTTCCTATTCATTGCATACACTATTACAAAGACAACAATCAAAAGGATGACTGAAAGGGCACTAGCCTCCCCTAGCTTTCCGTCGGCTACTGCACCATAGATCTGTATAGGCACGGTTTGTGTCTTTGAACCGTAGAGAAGAATGGTGGTACTCAGTTCTTGTAACAGGGTAGTCAAGGTAAGAATGGAACCGCTGATGATAGCAGGCATTATCAAGGGAACACTAACCCGGCGAAAGGTATAAAACCAGTTGGCTCCTGCTATAGTGGAGGCTTCCTCCAGCGAAGGATTGAGCTGCGAAAGGCTCGCTGCAACAGACCGGTACACATAAGGGGTCCTGCGGATCATGTATGAGATGACGATGATGGTATATGTTCCTGTCAACTTGAGAAAACTGTTCCCACTAAAGGCAGAGAGAAGTGCTACCGAAACAACAGTACCTGGAAGGATAAAGGGTGCCATGATGGCAACATCGAGCAACGCTGCGCCTTTGGGCTTCTTGCGTTCAGTAATATAGGCGATGATACTTCCCAATACAGCAGCGAAGATAGTGGCTATCACAGAGAGGTAGAATGTGTTGAAAAACTCCTTGCCAGAATAGCTTGGTATTCTCAGGTAGTGCTTCAAAGTAAACCCTTCTGGAAATAGCCCAATCCATTTCTCAAAAAACGACATGATAATAATAGTCATCTGGGGTAGCAGGGAAATCACAAGAATACCTATGCTGAAAACAGAGGCTATAATACGAATGGCCTTGCCGTCATGCATCTTAACTTCAGTATGGGTGGCGCTGATGGTTTCATACTCATGTTTGTTGATAACTCTCTTTTGCAGCCATAGCACTAAGGCTGTGATCAAGACATTCACTAAGGCGATGGATGCTGCTCCATTGAGGTCCCAAAACCCATTTACCCTAAAATAAATGAGGGTGGGAAGCACATACCTATCACCGCCAATGATCGCAGGTATACCAAAATTCCCAATCGCCCGGACGAATACAAGCAAGGCACCTGCCCCGAGGCTAGGAAGTATCAAGGGAAAGGTTATGGTGCGGAAAATATACCATTTGTCAGCTCCCATCAACATCCCCGCCTCTTCCAAGAGAGAGTTTGTCGATGCAAAGGCACCATAAGCAAGCTGGAATACAAAGGGGTAGTACGTCAGCGTCATGGCAAGGATTATCCCGAATATCCCATAAATTGGAGGAAATTCCAGACCAAGAGGCAAAAGGACGCGGTTGAGAAAATTCCTAAGCACCCCCTGCCTTCCCAAGAGGATGACCCAAGTAAAGGCCCCTACAAAAGAGGGCATGATTATGGGAAGTATCCCTAATGAGAGTATCAGATTTTTCCCTGGCATTTTCACTCTAGCCACAAAATACCCCATAGGAACCCCTATAAGGATGCAGAGTAAGGTCACAGAGATGCTAATTAAAAAGGAGTTTCCCAGCGCCTTTTTGTACATGGAGCTCTCAAAGAACTTTGTAAAGCCCTTGAGTGAGAAGCTTCCAAGGAGAAATTTATTACCCGCTGGCATAAAGGCCCGCATAAGTGTTGTCACCATTGGATAGACAAGAAAAATAGCCATAAAGATAAGAGGAACGGCAAATACCAAATAAGGTGTAATATCCTTTTGCAAAGTTCTTTTGAAAGAATTGTGTGTAGAAATCTCTTTTTTCATTAGTTACGCTCCTGGGAAAGAAACATAAAGGACATTTCTTTCTTCACAGTGACATACACCTTGTCCTGTTCGGAGACACCCACCAAAAGGCTAGGCATATCAATTTCCATGGGAGAGTCGCTAATTTTCTCATCCAATAGGACCTCATAGCGTACAACCTGGCCAAGATGCTGGATTATCTGTACAGTCCCTTCTATTGCTCCTTTCACCGGAAGTTTGCTGATTTCCATCTGTTCGGGACGAGCGCCGATAAGAATTGCATCGCCTAGGGAAAGGTTTGCATCAGATGGAAGCTGCATCCTTTCAGGCTTGACATCGACAAGGGTATCGCTGATGAGGA
>CAZGOK010000076.1:0-8310 GCA_964527665.1 uncultured Sphaerochaeta sp. | reverse complement strand
CGTGTTGAACACCGAAGCATTGGTACGATAGGCCAATTCCACCTCCCCATCACCATGGTAGTCCAACTCAGGATACTCCTCAGCAAAGGGGACCAAGGGGAAAATCTTCAAAGGATTGTCAGGCTCCCCAAGGAAGTGACCGAACAACTCCAGGCTCTCACCTCTATCACGCACCTCAAGATGAAGACTCTTGCACTTACCGTCATTGTCGTCGTCGGTGAGGTTCTCCCAAAAATAATGGCCGGTCCAGCTGGTTGTCCTTACCGGGATCTGGGTGGCGTCCAAGGTCACATTTTTGGCAGTCCTGGCAGCTACGATCATCTGATACTCTCGGTTTGATTCCAAGCTATCTTCGTTAGAGCCCAAACGTTGGCTAACAGTCGGAGCCTTTACCCGTTTTATCGGCTGATTATCCAGATACAAATCATACCAAACCGCCCCCTTCACTGCATCCCAAGCAATTTCCATCTGATTAGGATAGCTACTGACAAGCCGAGCTTCCATTGCAAAAAGTGAGGATATTAGCAGGTAAAAATACATAACCATCACTGTGAGCCGTTTCATAAACACCTCATACAAACTCTATCATTCCTGTCATATGCTTGCAAGAGAACAGCAGAGCCAGTAGTATCGACACATGAAAATTCAGATCATATCATGCTGTCTTGAAGAGGGAAACCTCAGTTTCCCCCTTGGAGCGCTCTCAATCCAGACAGCCATAGAACACCACCCCACCCTCAAAAACCTTGCATGTACGCTTGGCGCCTACACACTCGAAGATGATCCAATACAGGCGGCTCGGAAGAGTGCTGACAGTGGGGCAACCCATATCGGGTGTTCTATCTATCTCTGGAACAGAAGCTGGTTCGACCAGTTTGTCCAAAAGCTGAAGAACATAGTTCCTTCTGTGGTCCTTTTTGCCGGAGGCACCGAAGTTACAGCCAATCCCCACAGTTTTGACCTAGATCTGTATGATTTTTTAACCCTCGGTGAGGGCGAAGAGAGTACAACGCAAGCCCTCGCCCAGCTACTTGCTGGTGAGGAGGTACAAGGACAAGGCATCTTGAGCAAAGGCAAGGAGCTCTCCTACGCATTTCCTCTGGACCTCAGGGCCCTTGAATCAGTGTTCCTTGCAGGCAGTGCCGCCGATTTTGTAAAGCCAGGAGCCTCCATCCTCTGGGAGATGACCAGAGGCTGTCCCTTCAGCTGTGCCTTCTGTTTCGAGTCTAAAGGCATACGCTCAGTAAGACACTTCAGTTATGAACGCATCGACGAGGAGCTGGAGTATCTGCTTGCGCATCAGGTTGAGGAGGTGTTTATCTTGGACCCCACCTTCAATATGGACAAAATAAGGACCACTCAGATGCTCTCACTCCTGGTCGAGAAGGCACAGGATATTCACTTTATCTTCGAGTTGAGGGCGGAGCTTCTGGACGAAGAACTAGCAGATCTGTTTGCACAGCTTAACTGTTCTTTACAGATAGGGTTACAAAGCTCCAACCCTGTAGTGCTCAAGGCGATCAACAGACGTTTTAATCCTAGGGTTTTTCAGGAAAAGATAGAGCTGCTGAACAAGCGGGGGATTGTCTTTGGCCTCGACCTTATCATAGGGCTTCCCCACGACTCCGTATCCCTATTTTCGCGCAGCCTCGATTTTGCCGTAGCGTGCAAGCCCAGTAATATAGACATCTTCGCCCTTTCACTGCTACCAGGGACCAAGCTTGCTGATGATGCTGCGAGCCTTGGCATCATACACCAAGAGGATTCGCCCTACACCGTCATAACCACCCCCACCTACACCAAAGAGGATATTGCCAAAGCCCTAAAGCTTAAGGATGCCTGTGACCTGTTCTATACTAAAGGGGAGGCGAGCATGTGGATGCACACCCTCTGTGAAGCAGCCGAGTGTTCCCCAAGCACCCTTTTTTCTTACTTTGCTACCTACACGGACTTTCTCAAAAAGAACAGAAATATTGACCCGACTGAACTGGATATCTATGAACTGCAGGAGCAGTTTGTACGGGACCTATTGAAAAAACTTAACAGACAAAAGTACCAGGGGCCGCTACTCTCCTTTATGGAGCTCCACCAAGGGGTTGCCTTCCTACTAGATACCGGAGAGAGTCCCGTTATTACCATAGGCTATGAGCTTGACGATCTTGCCAAACTTGACTTTATGCACATAGAGAAGTTTGTGGCAAAACATCCCAACCAAAAGCGTCAAGCACTGGGCATTATTGAACATGAAGATGGCTCTATTGGCTTTGTCGAACAAAAACTGTAGTTGTATCTCTTGCTAGCAGGAGAAAAATCACATACATTTATGCAGGAAGGATTACCAGTTGATAAAATACAAACCGATACATATGTTGCTCATCTCTTTGATGCTCCTGATTCTTTTTTCAGCCACTTCTTGTGTAGTGACCGAACAACTCACTTTCAAAGAGAGTGGATACAACAGCTCCACCTTTGCATTCACCGTTGAGGACTTCTTTATCGCAGTCCTTGAGGATTTCAGCGAGTTCGTCCCTGAAGACCAGGATACCTCCCTCATGGACAAGGCCATCGAAGACTTCGATAGGGCTCTGAGGTACAGCAGCACTACAAACAGTGTCAATATTCAAAGCTTGGACAACAATGCCTACAAAGGGTATTTCAATTTTATGGATTTGGACAAGCTCTTCTCCGATCTTGGGGCGGGCAACGACCAGAGCCTACTCAAGCTGCGTAACAATACCCTGACCTTCAGCCTCTCGATGGACAACTATGACCAGCTTGTTCCGGTCATCCCCTTCCTTGCAGACGAGAATTTTGAGGCCTTTGGTCCTGTCTATAACCAGGGCTTAAGTGAAAGTGACTACCTGGAGATGATCAGCTTCATGCTTGGAGAGGAAGGTCCCCCTGCAATTGAGAAGTCCACCATTACCTTGAGAATTGCCACTCCTAAGCCTATCAAGCGCTTTACCAATGGAAAGAAGATAGGCTCTAACCTGTACGAGTTCAGCTTCCCTCTCATCGATTTCCTCTTGCTAGCTGATCCCATAACCTTCTCAGTGAGCTGGTAAGAATAGCAAAGAGGCCGATGCACTTGATACCATCGCTAGGCTAAAGTGGCTAAGCAAACAGAGAAACAGGACACCCCTGATTATATCAAGGGTGTCCTGTTTCTCTGTTGTGTATCACCGTTGCCACCGATTATCATACCAATGACGGCTCAGACAGAAACTTTTTTATAGATTGAACCTGAAGTGCATAATGTCCCCATCCTTGACGAGGTACTCCTTGCCTTCTATACGGAGCTTGCCCGCAGTCTTTACCTTCTGTTCGGTCTTGTAGAAAAAAAGATCCTCACAGTTATAGACCTCGGCCTTGATGAATCCCTTTTCAAAATCAGTGTGGATTACTCCGGCAGCTTGAGGGGCCTTGTAGCCAGAGCGAAATGTCCATGCCCTGTTCTCATCAGATCCTGCAGTAAAAAAGGTGCGCATCCCAAGGGTGTGGTAAGCAAGTCGTACAAGGGCATTCAGGGAAGACTCCTCAAGACCGACAGCTTCCAAGAAATCCTTCTTGTCCTCTTCAGTCTCCAGGGCTGAGATCTCACTCTCGATCTTGCCACAGATGACAATGACTTCTGACCCTTCATCATTGGCTATGGCCCGTACTGTCCGGACAAACTCATTCTCCTCAGTGATGCCGTCCTCATCAACGTTACAGACGTAGATGACAGGCTTGAGGGTGATGAGGTGCAGGTCATGCAACATGGCAAGCTCATCTTCTTCAAGGGCGAGGCTTCGTGCAGCTTTGCCCATTTCCAAGCAATTCTTCACCTTTTCCAGCAGAGGAAGAGTCTTTTCGTTCTCCTTCTGCGCTTCCTTGCCCAACCGGCCAAGCTTTGCCTGTTTGGTATAACGGTTACTTACCGTCTCCAAGTCCGCAAGGGCAAGTTCGATGTTGATAGTCTCAATATCACTTGCGGGGTCGATCTTATTGTTTATGTGGACGATATCTCCATCTTCAAAACAACGCACAACATGGGCGATGACCCCCACCTCCCTGATGGAGGCGAGGAACCTGTTGCCCAGGCCCTCCCCTTTGGAGGCTCCGGCTACAAGGCCGGCAATATCGACAAACTCAAAGGTTGCCGGAATGACCCTTTCAGTGGGGATCAGTTCAACAATCTTATCCAGACGTGTATCAGGGACGCTAACGATACCCACGTTGGGATCGATAGTACAAAAAGGATAGTTCGCAACTTCGGCAGGAGCTGCCGTCAAAGCGGAGAAAATTGTCGATTTACCGACGTTGGGCAAGCCAACAATACCGCAATTCAAACCCATACATTAACCTCATATATGCTCAGTGGAGCTAGGTTAGAGAGTGTAGCATATATTGACTTCTCTGGTCACCAGCCCTATAGTTAACCCCAATGGAAATCGATACAATCACTGAAACAGAAGATCCCTCATTCAAGGGAAAACAAATACACGACATAGAGATAGAACGACAGAGGGCAATTTTACTTGTCCTTGTCCCCGCAACAGAGGATAGGGTCCATGCCACGCACCGTGGCGAAGAGCTCCAGGCCCTGGTAAGCACCATGGGACCTTTGAGTGTCCATACCCTCATGATTCCCTTACGGGAGCACAACAGTGCCACCCTCATCGGCAGCGGCAAGGTTGCTGAGGTGAAAGCCCTCATAGATACCTATGAGGCGGACCTCATCATCTTTGACCAGGGCATCAGCCCAAGGGTCCAGCGGAACCTTGAGCGTGAGCTTGAGTGCTGTGTCATCGACCGCGACGAGGTCATCCTGCAGATCTTTGCAGACAGGGCGGCAACCAAGGAAGCAAGCCTGCAAGTAGAGCTTGCCAGGCTTGAGTACTCCCTGCCCCGCCTTACCAGGATGTGGACTGGCCTTTCACGCCAACAAGGTGGAGTGAAAGGAAACAAGGGCAGTGGAGAGCAACAACTTGAACTTGACCGAAGAAAGGTCAAGGAAAAGATCACCGTCCTGAAGGAACAGCTGAAGAAAGTCCAGCAACAGCGCCAGGTGCAGCGTTCCCAGCGACAGAACGCCAACGTCCCCCTTGGGGCCATCGTAGGCTATACCAACAGCGGCAAGTCATCGCTACTCAATGCCCTCTCACAAGCTGGGGTGTTGGTGGAGAACAAACTCTTTGCCACCTTGGACCCCACCACCAGGGCTGTAAAGCTGCCCGGTGGTACTGAGGTACTTCTTTCCGATACCGTAGGGTTTGTCAGCGACCTCCCCCACAACCTTGTGGACTCCTTCAAAAGCACCCTGGAAGAGGCCAAGTTTGCAGACTTCCTCATCATTGTCTGTGATGCCTCACACCCGGATATGATAGGTAGCTACACCACAACGGTAAAGGTATTGGAAGAGCTGGGATGCACGGACAAGCCAGCCATCGTCATGATAAACAAAATGGACGCTGTCCATGATGATTTTGCCGTGGCAAGGCTCAAAAGCATGTACAGCCCGACCATTGAGACCTCGGTTCTGAAGGAAGAGGGCCTTGACGACCTCCTGACCCAGATCGGAGAGACACTGCACTCGCTGTGCCCCATCAGCTACTATCTGATCCCCGAGAGCCGATACGACCTTATCGCCCACATACGACGATCGGGTCAGGTACTGAGCATCGATTACCGCGATGATGGCATCCTGGTGGAGACACAGATACTCGAACGCTACCAGAGCCCCCTGGTTGATTACAGGGTAACGGGCAAGCAGTAGAGACCCTCTCAGAAGAAGAGACTGTCCAAAAGAGCTCCTCACCCTTCAAACAGAAGAGTGTGGAGCTTTGCTTTATATTCATAAGTGCGGTTCATTATCTGATGGGGGTATCGTAAAGAGTCCATTTCTTTGTTCGTCTTCACTGCAGGAGCTGCAATGCCATACTCTATCCAGCAGGACCAAGCAGCCTTCTTGTAAATCACCTATATACAATCATACTACTATGGCTTATTCATACTGGGATGAATAAATCATAATTATTCATATAGTGATGCATATTCCTTTGATAAATCAGAAAACGGGTGTATAATCATCCCTAATGGACAAGGAGGAACTGGATATGGACAAGCGCCTCTATATTGCGATCATCGCTGATATCATAGGTTCAAGAAACATCAAGGAACGCAACACCGTACAGAAACACCTGGAGAACGTTCTAGAGCGGATCAATGAGACCTATCAGTATGCCATAGCCTCACAGTTCATCATCACCCTCGGAGATGAGTTCCAGGGAGTCCTGCACAGTGGGGCGGTGATGATGAGGATACTGGACCGGATACAGCGGGAGATGCATCCCATAGCATTTCGCTTCGGCATTGGAATGGGAACCCTTAGCGTTGCCTTGCAGGCCGACACCTCCCTAGGCTCCGACGGTTCAGCCTTTCATCTTGCCAGGGCCTGCATCGATGCGGTTCAGGTCCTAGAAAGCAAAAAAGCAGAATCCAAGACCAACATGCTCATCGGCATAGAGGGCAACGAGCATACCTCCTCCCTGCTGAATACAATATTCAAGCTTTCCTGGGCACTGCAAGCCAGCTGGACCCTACGCCAAAGGGAGATCATCGGCTCCCTGCAGCAGTTCAATGAGACACAGGCAGAGATTGCAAAGAGGCTTGGCATTGTACAATCTAGTGTGCAGAAAAGCCTTGCCAGCAGCCAGTACTACACCTACAAGGAGGCAACCACCATGATAGGACATACCTTGCAGGTACTCACCAACGAACAGACTTGAAACAGGGCAAGCCAGCCTTGGTCTTCTCGATTCTTGAAACAGGAAGGAACATATGAAAATTATCAAACTATGTGCTGTGTTGCTAATTTCCCTACTCTGTACGGGGTGTTTGGATGTCTTTCAATCTGTCTCGATTCATGATGGTGAATGTGACCTGACAGTAAGGTACACGATTCAAACAGCTTTGCTGCAGATGATCAGTGAATTTTCAGATGAAGATTTTGATGTCTCCGAATTGCTCAGCCAAGCAGATTCTATAATTCCTGAATATGATGGCTTCTCCTTTGACGCCAAAGGAATTGACACATCGTTTCACAAAGGAGTTGAGATTCGGATACGAGGGAATATGGATAAGACAAAGACCCTCACTGAAGAAAGATTTTTTCTGCCGCTCAAGATTGCCGATCACTACTCCATTCTTATTCCTTCCATGGCAGATGGGGAAGAGATGGATCCCATGGCAGCGGTTTTCTTGTCGGGAGCAACATACACGATGCTCATTGACCTGAGTGGTGATTTGCAAGACCTCAAAGAAGCCAGATTGAAGTATGATGGCAAGATAATGCATCCCGGTGATGAGGATTCCGAACTATTGGTAAACATATACGGCTCATCAATGCAGATAGAGTTCCCCATGTTATTTCTTTTTTATGCACCAGAAAACTTCTCATTGGAATTATATTGATCATGTTCACATTTCCTAGATGTAATAAAACTTACTGACAATAACCACTACCTGAGGACAGACATAGAAATTGCCGCCCTACCAGCATATGGTGGGGCGGCAATCCTATAAATCATCCTAGTTTTCTAAGACTCAGTTAAATCTCCACAGGGCGCCAAGGAACCCACTGAAGCCAAAGCCAAAGCCCACTTCATCACCCTTAACAATCTGAAAGCCAGGGGCGAGACGGATGTAGACGTCGATGGGAGCTTCTGTAAAGTGGTAGACAATTCCGAACGGGAAAAGTACGGTAAAATCAAATCCTTGCCCATCTTTCAAAGGAATGCCTACATTCACTCCCCCACCCAAGGTTACATCAAAATCCGCCCTGTCGATGTTAAACTGACCAATCTTATAGTTTGCAGCAACATCGAAGGAAAGATGGGAGTTCCCAAAATTACTGAAGCCCAGGTTTCCGATCACATCAAAGTCACGGTTCGCCCTATACTGGAAACCAAGACCTGTGTTGGTCCCTAGGTTAATGCCAAGGGCAAACTTGCTATACGAAGCACTTCTGCCATTGAAGGGGGCTGCGGTAACCGGCACCAAAATCAAGACCAAGAGAACTAAAACGATTGGATATATTCTTTTCTTCATGCATGTTTCTCCTTAAGGCAGGTATTTCTGCCTTTAATATATTCTAATATAACATATAAAACCGAAATGTACTATGAGCGGGCAACCACTTACACTCTATTTTCCCTATGATATACTGGCATATAAAGAGAGGGATACTGGCATTTTTACTGTATCCTAGATATTATACAAAATCAAAGGAAGTGTAAGAAACCATGAACAGACACCTAACCCTAAGAG
>CAZGOK010000075.1:0-8413 GCA_964527665.1 uncultured Sphaerochaeta sp. | reverse complement strand
CCCAGTATACCACAGAACTCAATGTGTGTCTTTTTTCTCAATTCGGTTGTTCTCTTTGTTTTAGTGTCTTATTATGGAGAAGCGATGCATATGAAAAGAACGATAGCCATCATGATGATCCTGTTTCTCTGTCTGGGTGCGTTTGCCAAGCCGACGGCAAATGATGTCACCGTAGCTCTTGCCGCCATAACAGATTCGACCATCGCCTCTGTAGCGGGGTTCTTGAATACACCCCCCTTGGAGCTTGCCGGGCTACAGCTCATGTTCGGCGAGAAGCAGACCCTTCCGCACTCCTTGGTTTTCAGTGATTCCGACCTTGGCAGCTATCGAGCTGTATTTGAGAAGACCCGGGGGAGCTCTGACGAGTCTTTTTTTGCTGCCCTGATGCGGGCCGCCAAAGGCCCCCTGAACGATATTGCACTGCAGCACCTGACCGTGCACGCCTGGGAGGAAGGCCATGCCATCCTCAACGGGGTTGCCCTTACCCATTTCGATGAGGGCGTCAACCTCGCATCCCTTATGGGGTCGGCGTTGATGAGTGGGGGGATCAGGCCCATCAGGGTGGACGTTGATGTGAGGGTGACCGGCCGCCGGGTCAGTGAGCCTGTCGCGGTCAAAGGGGTCTTTGTCATCCAAAGCGATGCGATGGGGTATTTTGAGATCAAGGCAATTGAATTGACCATAAACGGAGATGCTCCGTATGTTTGAGTATCAGGAGGATGTATGACAGATATCATAGAGAAGAGTGAAGCGTTTCTTGCCAAGTGGGGGGTCAGCCCATCAAGTATTGATATGGGGCAGTTGTTGTTGCAGTTCAAGGACGAGATGGAAAAAGGCCTAGCAGGGGATGGCGAAAGCTCCCTACAGATGATACCTACCTATACCAAGGTTGTTGATGAGGTGAAGAAAGGGGAGAGCGTCATCGTCCTCGATGCCGGTGGAACCAACTTCAGGACCTGCCTGGTCACCTTTGATGAGCAGGGAGTAGCCCACATTGAGGACTTCAGGAAGACCTCAATGCCTGGCGTCAAGACCGAGGTCACCGCCAAGCAGTTCTTCACCACCTTTGCCGATGAGGTCGAACGCCTCATCGACAAAAGTGACAATATTGGATTCTGCTTTTCCTATGCTGCTACCATAACAGAGGACCATGATGGGGTCCCCCTCATGTTCTCCAAGGAGATAAAGGCACCTGAGGTGATCGGGAAGCCTGTAGGTGCCAACCTGCTCGCCGAGCTTGCCCGTCGCGGCTACGATGTTTCCAAGAAGAAGGTGGCGGTGCTCAATGATACCGTTGCAACCCTTTTGGCAGGGACCGCTGCCTCCTCTGAAGAGGAATATAGCGGCTACATCGGCTTTATCCTGGGAACAGGGACCAACACCGCCTACGTGGAGCACAATGCTGGGATAGGGAAGATTGCTCTCTCAGAAGGCAGTCAGATCATCAACGTCGAGTCAGGTAACTTCGACTTCTGCCCCGGTCCCCTGGACCGAGCCTTCTTCGACTCCACCAAGCAGCCCGGCCAGTATCATCTGGAGAAGATGATCAGTGGCGCGTACCTAGGGCCCTTGAGCACGATAGTCATCGAGAAGGCGATCGGAGAGGGCCTTCTCAGCTCTACCTTTGCAACGAGGTTCAAGGCAATCGCCCCCATCAACACCACAGTGATGAGCAACTACCTTGAGATGCCGTTCAACAAGGGATATGCCCTGGTGGCATGTTGCGAAGGCAACGAGGATGATGCCATCGCCTTGTGGACCATCATAAATGCGATTATCGAGAAGGCCGGCAAGCTCACCGCTGCCAACCTTGCTGCAACGGTGCTGAAAAGCGGAGCGGGCACTGACCCAAGGCGCCCTGTTTGCATCAATGCCGACGGTACCACCTTCTACAAGACCGAGTACCTGAAGAAGTATACAGAGTACTACCTGCACAAATACCTGCAGTTGGAGAGGAAGCGGTACTACACCTTTGTACGCATCGATGACTCGCCGACCATAGGGGCTGCCATTGCCGGCTTGAGCCTTTAGCTTCAAAACCTCCAGAGAGCAAAGGGCTTTCTGGAGGTTTTTTCTCATGCAAGCAGGCTCTTCTTCCCAAAATGACCAAACCCTCCAAACAAATGCAAACCCAGGACTGCATTGTACCCAACTGCCAGGGATGAAAGAATATGCAGGAAAGCAGGGTAGTGATGGCCTGTCCTCATCTTTAGTGGTACCCTTGATCCATGGCAGACCGTTTCACTCCTACACAGCGAAGTTCCCTCATGCGCTCCATCAAAGGCAGGGACACCAAGGCAGAACTGCTTGTCAGGCGTTTCTTGTTCAAGAAAGGGCTGCGCTACCGTACCAACGACAGGCGCCTGCCAGGAAGCCCTGACATAGTCCTGCCCAAATATAAGTGTGTTGTCTTCGTAAATGGGTGTTTCTGGCATGGTCATGAGGGATGTAAGTTTTTTGTGTCTCCCAAGACCAACTCTGCCTTCTGGGCAGAGAAGATAGAAAAGAACAGGTCCCGTGATGCTAAAAACATCTCCACCCTCATCAATGACGGGTGGAGAGTGTTCGTTGTCTGGGAGTGTGAAATGAGAAATCGCCTAGTTCGGGAAGCTACCCTTGAGGGCCTGGTCAATGAGATCTGGGCTTTGGAGTGACAGCTGCCAGTTCATTTGCCTTCTTTATGAGATCTCTTTGCCATTCGAGCAGATAGTCATGGCGTTCTTGATCAGTGCCTAGGCAGTCTGCAAGTACGCGGAAGACCGGCTCTGTCTTGCTCCCCCTCATCCAGATGAAATCGGTCTCCTCGTTTTGGGAGTTGGTGAAGGCTATCTTGTACCCTCCGCTGAAAGGCTCTGTGCGGTTCTCCTCCCCCATCCCCTGGTAGAGGTTTGTCCCCTCCATCTGGTAGGCCTTGTAACCAGTGATGCCCATCGCCTTGAGTTCCTCCTTCCTTGTCTCCCACTCCATGAGGAACAACTCTTCGTACGCCTGCTTCAAGGCGCGCTGGGAGGAGCTTACCTGCATCTTACCCTTGTCGGAAAAGGATGGGGTGGTGGTGAAGAGGGGCAGCGATTGTATGATCGCTTCCAAGGTCGCCTCACGGGGAAGGCGGGTCTTGCTCACCCGTGCCCAGAGTTTGAACAGGTCTTCCCTGGTCAGTAGCTTGACCAGACTCATCAGGGTGTTCATGGGGTCGCGTACCTTTGCCGGGTGGGTTATGTTCCCCCCGTTGGAACCCTCTCCCAGGATCGGGACCAGGTAGCCTTGGGCTCGCTTCATTTGAGCAAGTTCAACGACATTGGCTTCTCCGACTTCTGAGCGGAACACCTCAACACCAAGTGCTTCACAGATCTTCTCTATGCGCATGGAGGTCGGTCCGTTCACCGCTACAGCCAGCTTGGCCGTAGGGTTCTCCAGGTAGGCCTGACAGAGCTCAGCAAGTACGACCAGGGAGAATACGCTCTGCGCTTCCAAGATCTCGGCTTTGCCGGTGCTCTCTTGAATATAGACCAGGTTGCCCCTATCCCCATCGTTGTCCGGCACATAGCCAAGGAGGTAGGCCTTGTCCCCTTCATAGAGTTCTTCCAACGTCTCCCTGCACAGCTCGAGGTTTTCTCCCTCGGGTACTATTCCATGGACAACCTGGCCAACCTTGTTGTTGAGCATGCTCACCTTCAGGCCAAGGGACTTGAGGAAGCCGAAGTCAATGCTGACCGAGCGTGCACTGCCGTTGAGCTCTCCGAGGATACCCAAGGGTTTTGTCTCGGTGCTTGCAATGACCTTGCGTGAGAATGCGTAATGGTCCTTTGTGCTGGAGCTCTTGCTCGCTGTGGCAAGGATGAACTGTTCATACCTCTCCAGGCTCTGCTGCTTCTGGCTCTTGACCGAGTTCAGCACATCAAAGTAGTGCTTGCCATTTAGGGAGGAGGAGAGCTTCTGCAGGTAGGTGAGCACCCCTTCCTCTTCAAACAGGGAGAGGAAGATATCGGTGAGGCGTTTTGATTCGGAACCGGGATATACGCCCCCTTCCTTGCCGAACTTGAAGCCGTTATGTCCGATGGGGTTGTGGCTTGCAGAAACATAGAGGAACGCATCAGCCTCCTCTGGGTAGAGGTTGCAGTCCGCCATGATCTCGGGGGCTGCACAGATGAAGAGGTAGCGCACCTTACAGCCAAGGGCCAGCAGGGTCCTGCACACGATGTCCCCGATCACACGCCCGGTGGGGCGGGCATCGAGGCCTACCAGGATGGTGGGGCTGCTCTCGTTGGGGGGGGATGCTATAGGGTCCTCCCTTTGTATGGCATCCTTTTGCGCAAGGGGGGCTCCGAGATGTCTGGCCAGGGCCAAGGCAACAAATGATGTCAGAACAGAGTCGGCAAATGCGATGCTTTTGCCAGAGTCTTCTTCATCGCCGCTTTCGGCGAAGACCTTCCTCCATCCTGATGCTGAGAGAATCATGGAAGAGAGGGCGCTTTGGATCTCCTCTTTACCCGGTTGGGGGAAAGCAAGAATATCAAACTGGTCGTCTGCTATGATAAGATGGCTGAGATGGTCGTATATGAGCATTGAATCCTCCGTAGGGCGAGTATACCATATATTGCAGAGTTTGCAGATGTGTTGTAGTCTGGTTTTTATGATACCCACCTGTGCTGCATTCCATGATTTGTGCTGTTATGCCAAGAGCTCCCTTACTGTTGTGATCCCCACCTTGGAGGTGCTGGGAGTAGAGGTATGCCCTCTGCCCACCGCCTTGCTTTCGACCCAGACCGATGGGTTCAAGCACTATCACTTTGAGGAGAACACCGCTTCGCTTGTGGAGATCCTCAACCATTGGCACTCTCTCGGCCTCGGCTTCGACGCCATCTATTCAGGCTTCCTCGGCTCGCATGAACAGGTGGACCTGGTCAGGCACTTCATTGCCATGCAAAGGAAGGAGCACAACCCCCTGGTTGTGATAGACCCGGTTCTCGGCGACGGGGGGAAACCCTATGCCCCCATCGATGACAAACTCATCACCGAGATGCGCTCCTTGGTCCGGGAGGCTGACCTCATCACACCGAACACCACCGAAGCTGCCTTGCTCCTGGACAAGCCCATGCAAAAGAATTTTACAAGCAATGAGATCATGTCGTGGGCACAGGAACTCTCTCAATTGATTGATTGTTCTGTGACCATCACCAGCGTTCCCCTAGGGGACGAGCATGCGGTTGCTTTTTGTCATGATGGGGATTGCTCGCTGGTCTTCTATGAACACCTCAGCGCCTCGTATCCTGGGTGTGGGGACCTGTTTGCCAGCATGATGACAGGTTTTCTCGTTAATAAGGTTCCCTTCCGAACTGCTGTCGAGAAGAGTGTCCTGTACAGTTCCCTTGCCATTGACCGTACCCTCAAGGCTGGGTATGAAAGGCGCCATGGGATCTCCCCCTCGCTTATATTCTCTTCCCTGATAGAGGAAAGGATCAGATATGGCTCTTGACTGTCTTGTCGTTGCCTCCAACATTGGTGAATTGGAAGGGTTCCTAACAAAGCCTGACCAACGCTCTGAATATAAGGGCAAGAGCTACCTGCTCACCACCATCGGCGTTTCGCAGGTGCAAAGTGCCCTCAACACCTTGGAGGCCATCATGGTTCACAAGCCAAGGCGTGTGCTCATGGTAGGGTATGCCGGCGGCATAGACGATGAACTCTCCATCGGCGATTGTATCCTTGCCACCGAGGTGGTCCAGTACGAGCTGGACCTTCGCGCCTTTGGGCTCAAGCGGGGAGAGACCTTAAGCAGGGTTCCTAACGAAGTGCTTGGAGAGCTCTCCTTGTTCGTTCCTCCCTATGAGGGGGCGTTCCTTGCCCGCGGCGGTTCTTCAGACAGGTTTCTCCTGCGCCCCTGGCGGGAAGCGAACCCTTGGCTTGTTGATGATCTTGACCTTGGGTTTTCTGATATGGAGAGCTATGGGGTGGCCTTGGCTGCTAAGATGCACGCCATCCCCTGCACGGTCTGTAGGGTCATCAGCGATGATGCCAAAGGCCATCGGCCCAAGAGTTACAAGAAGTTCTGCCAGAAGGCGAACCAGATGTTTGTCGAGGTGCTCTACTCGTTGCTTGAGCTACCCAGTGAGAAGTCCCCAACCAGCTTATAGACATTCCCATCCTTTTTCATCTTGATTTTCCTGTTAGGGAAATACTGGGGGATGAGTTCATTGATGATCTCCACCGTTGCCTCTTCCACTGCCTTCTCGTCCTCTTTCTTCACCTTGGCGAGGGTACGCATCTCAACAGAAACAATGTAGCCCCTGCCGTGGTCACTGCCATAGCCGAGGGTGAACTGTGTGCCGGTGGAGAAGAGCCCGTCATAGGCGACGCTCGCTGCCTTGCCCCGTGCAGGTCTGTTCGGATGGCGTGGATAGGCTAGGCCGAAATCCTCCTCAAGACGGTGGTCAAGTTCATCACACATCTTTCTCATGATGGCTTCAAGTTCAATCTGCTTGGGGTGGGTGCTCATAGCAACACGCCCTCCTTATCTTCAGGATCGTCATCGATGTTGTAGCGATCAAGGAAGGAGTAGTAGGAGGAGAGACCCGCTGCGCGGGTGGCTAGGTCGTCCTCTTCTGCGGGCTTGGGCAACTCTTTCTTCGGGGCGGTGAGGATGCTTTCCACCTCCTTGGGTCCGAGCGTTAGCTGGTCGAAGGACTTTCTCCTCCTGAGCATATCCACGTACAATTTGATGCTCTCATCATTGTCGCGGTAGATGTGCAGGGCCTTCTCCTTCATTGTGGCGAGGGCAGAGGAGCTGGTGGAGTCAAGACGTATCTGGTCGCCGAGGGCTCCATGAATCCTGGTATAGCTGAGGTCCGGTATCTCCACTGCTATGGCATCGACAGCCTGCAGCTGGGAGCCCGCATAGATTTTCTGGATGGGTGTGCCTTTGGCCGGGTCTATCCACCCGATGACGCCGGATCCTGCTCCGCTGATGGTAAAGCCAAAGTCACTGCTTGCTGTGGAGATGGAGAGGATATGGAACTTCTTTGCATTGGGATACAGCTTCTTTGCCTCTATATAGGCAAAGAGGGCGGGGTTGTTGGCTATGAGGCCCCCATCGATGAGGGTCTGCATGGTCTCTTCCTGGCGGTCGTATAGGTATGCCGGCTTGAAGTAGGTAGGGGCAGCACTGGTGGCCCGTCCCGCTTCCCAAAAGAGATATTCATGGCTGTCCCTGCTGGACAGGGGAAAGGGGCGTCCGTTTGCCACGTCGTAGGTCATCAGCAGGAGGGGGACTACAGCTTCTGCAAGGGGAATGGTGCCGAAGGTCTTCTTAAGGTAGCGCTCAAGGGGGTCGCTGTCGTACTTGTCGGTAAAGATCTGTGAGAAGATCCTGCCCTGGTTCTTGGGAAAAATCTCCTTGCCATGGTTGAGATAGAGCTTTTCCAACGCACTGATCTCGATTCCAAAGGGGAGGGTGCCCTTCAGGTTCTTAGGAGGCTTTCTTCCCCATAGTTTGTCAGAGAGGCTCGGTTCTTCCTGCTCGTAGATGTAGCTGACGAACCTGCTGTCCAGGGGGAGGTTCGTCTTCTCAACCGGAGCGGCAAGGGCAAGGGCAAGCAGGCCTCCTGTGGAGGTGCCCGCGATCAAGTCAAAATGTGCGTAGAGGGGACGACGGTCGCCGGCCTCTTCGAGCTGTGTTGCTATGGCATTGAGGATCACTGCTGGGATGACGCCTCGCATTCCTCCTCCATCAATGGAGAGGATGAACCGTTCTTCTGGTATCTCTTCTGGTATGTTTTTTCGAAAAAGGTCGCGTATTGCCATACTGTAAGATTCGTATATTTCACCGTTACGGTCAAGCGTCCCCAAGAGAAAAGCATAATTGCTGAAGAAAAACACACTTTAAAAATTATACAAGCATTTCAATATTCCTTATAAGGAATAATAAGTCACTTGTATGATAATTTCCTTTGTTGCTCTAGCGTAGGAGAGCCCTGATTCGCTAGAATAGCGGGTATGCAAAGCAATACTGTCCTACAAGCATATGAAAGCTGTCTTCTCTGCCCCAACCAATGCAAAGTCAATCGCCTGGCAGGGGAGGTGGGCATCTGTGGTGAGACTGATGGTGTTCGGGTTGCCTGGTCCGGTCTGCATCGTGGCGAGGAGCCCCCTGTTACCGGGGAGCATGGTTCTGGGATGATATTCTTCAGTGGGTGTCCCCTGCACTGTGCATTCTGCCAGAACCACCAGATATCAGGTATCCAGAAGGGAGGTGAGGACCCTGTAGGAGTTGTGATTACCATTGAGGAGCTTGCGGGTCTGATGATCGAGCTCCAGGGCTTGGGTGCTGCAAACATCAACCTGGTGACAGGTACCCATTTCATCCCTTCCATCATAGAAGCATTAGAAAGGGCTAAAGAGCAAGGGCTTACCCTTC
>CAZGOK010000074.1:6797-8589 GCA_964527665.1 uncultured Sphaerochaeta sp. | reverse complement strand
ATCCTCGGCAAGTTCGGCATCCAGGTACAGGCGGCTTTCAAGAAGCTTCCTATCGATTCCATAACCATGATATGTCCCCTGCACGGGCCCATCTGGAGGGAGAACATCCCCTTCATCTTTGACAAGTACAGGCTCTGGTCCACCTATACCCCTGAAAGGAGGGGCGTGGTAATAGCCTATGCCTCGATGTACGGAAACACAGAGTCTGCGGTAAACAAGCTGGCGATGTTGCTCTCCGATCGTGGCATCAGGGATATCAGGATGTTCGATCTCTCCAGGACCCATATTTCGGAGGTGGTGGGCGAAGTGTGGGAGAACAGCCATCTGGTCATAGCATCCCCCACGTACAACATGCATCTCTACTCTGGGGCTGCAAACCTGCTGGATGACCTTTCGGCCCTTGGGCTCAGGAACAGGAAGGTTGCCATCATAGGGAACCACTCATGGGCAAGCGCTGCCCAGAAGAGCATGGAGGAGAGGGTCTCCTCCATGAAGGATTGCCAGGTCATCGCCTCGATGGATATCAAAAGCACTCTCAAGGATGAGCAGATGGGTGAGCTAGAGGCGCTCGCTGATGCCATCGTTCACTCCATGGAGTAGCAATGCATCAGGATACTGAGACTATGTAACGAGCGCTGAAAGAGTGAACTAGGCGTCCTACACACAAGAGAGCAACCCTTGGTCAAGGATTGCTCTCTTGTGTATGCGCTTGTACTTTGTAGTATTGCTACTTGAGGTATTCCACCTGCTTCTTGGCCAGTACCTTCTGAATGGACAGCACCACAACAAGGATAATGATGCCGGCCACGTCCTGGAAGATATTTGCCGTGATGAGCATCAGGGCCCCACCAAAGGCAAGGGCTCTCAGGACGTTGTGCATCTTGGTGAACATATACCCCTCTGTTGCCATCCCGATCATCGAGACCCCTATAATGGCGGTAATGGTGACACGTATGGCGATCATAGGGGTGGTGTCTATAAGCAGGAGAGAAGTGTTATAGATAAACATGTACGGTACGATGAAGCCGGCCAGGGAGAGCTTTACCGATTGCAAGCCGGTCTTCATGGGGTCTCCTCCGCTGATGCCAGCCGCTGCAAAGGATGCCAGGGCAACCGGGGGCGTGATGTTGGCAAACATGGCGAAGTAGAAGACGAACATGTGTGCGGCTATGGGGGGGATGCCCAGCTTGACCAGGGCAGGGGCCGCCATGGTGGCGGTGATGAGGTAGGCGGGGATGGAAGGCAGGCCCATACCCAAGATCATGCACGTGATCATGGTCAGTACCAGGGTAAGCATCAGGTTCGCCCGTCCTAGCTGGATGATCGCATTGGCCATGTTCAGGCCAAAGCCTGTGAGGCTGACCACTCCTATGATGATTCCCACCACAGCACAGGCGACTGCCACCGAGACCACCGATTTGGTTCCCTCAGCAAAGGCATCGAGGATGTCCCGAAAGCTCATGCGGGTAGTTTTTCTTGCCATGCTGACCACAATGGTTGCAACTATAGCCCAGAAGGCTGAGAAGATGACCGTATTGCCACTGAACAGCAGCATGTAGAGCAGGAACATGATGGGGATGAGCAGGTGTCCGCGCTCCTTCATTACTTCCCTGACCTTGGGAAGGTCCTCCTTGGGGATGCCTTGGAGGTTGTTCTTGGAAGCGCGCAGCTGTACCTGCACGATGATGCCCAGGTAGTAGAGCAGGGCGGGGATCGCAGCACTGATGACAATGACCCCATACTTGATGCCAAGCATCTCAGCCATGATAAAGGCAGCCGCTCCCATGATGGG
>CAZGOK010000074.1:0-6697 GCA_964527665.1 uncultured Sphaerochaeta sp. | reverse complement strand
CATACTTGATGCCAAGCATCTCAGCCATGATAAAGGCAGCCGCTCCCATGATGGGAGGCAACAGCTGGCCCCCTACCGAGGCCGAGGCCTCAACAGAGCCGGCAAACTCTCGGCTATAGCCGGTCTTCTTCATCAGTGGGATGGTGAAGGCACCGGTGGTGACCACATTGGCTACAGCAGAGCCGTTGATTGAACCCAAAAAGCCCGATGCAATGACAGCGACCTTTGCAGGCCCTCCCTTGGAGCTTCCTGCAAAGGCAAGGGCGAGGTCATTGAAGAACTTGCCCATGCCACTCTTGTTCATCACACTGCCAAACAGGATAAAGAGGAAGATGTAAGAGGCAGCCACATCCACAGAGGTGCCGTAGATGCCCTCGGTATTGATGAAGATATGGTTTACCAGCTTGCTCCAGCTATAGCCACGGTGCATCAGGATACCGGGCATGCTTCGCCCTACAATGCCATACAGGATAAAGAGCAGGCTCAGGATGACCAGCGGCCACCCTGATATCCGCCTTGAGGCCTCAAGGACAAGCAAGATCAAGAGTGTTCCCATGATGACATCAAAGAGGCTGGGGCTTCCCATCCTGCTGATGAAGTCGATGTAGTTTCCCCAGACATAGGCGGCTACAGAGAGGGAGAGCAAAGCAAGGACCGCATCATACCAGACCATTTTTTTCCTGCTTGCCTTCTTGTGGGAAGGGTAGAGGAGAAAGGTCATCGCCAGCATCATCGCCACATGCAGCGACCTGTGCAGGTGCGTAGCGGGGTAGCCGATGAAGGAGGTTATGAAGTGGTACAGAGCTATGCCTATGGCAGCATAGTAGACCCCTTCGCGTAGGAAATGGCTATCAAATTTCTTGATCTTGGACTCCCGGTCAAACTTCTCCAGCAGTTCTTGCTGGTGTTCACTCAGGTGTGGCGTTGCTGTTTCGAGAGGAATCTTGGACATAGTGCTCGTTTTCCTTGTAGTTTCAGTTCCAGCTTCTGGTGATGGGGAAGCTGTGAACCCCGTATCAGAACCGTATCGTTGAGGAGGATGGAGACCAGGGCGCTTTGGCTGTTGATCCACTCAAACCCTTCAAAGGTCTCCTTGATATCCTGCATCACCACCATCCCATCCTCAAAGGAGACCTTTCCCTTGTCCTCTGGGATACCCGCACCAAAACCCGCTACCCTGATCGTATGCAGGACAAAGGTGTTGTCATCCTCTACGGTATACTCTTCGATCCAGGGGATGTGCTCAAAGGAATGGATCCAATTGAAGGTGAGCCGGTCCTGGTCCTCCGTCTTCTGCTGAAGAAAGATCTCCCCGCTCTCCTGGTGGGAGAGCGTGATGACCTGGTAGCTCGTTAGTTTGAAAAATAGGAGAAAAAGACCTATCGCCCCCACCACTAGGATGGGGACGATAAGCCATACGTTTCTTCTCTTGCCTGCCATACCTCTTATTTGAGGCCTATTTCCTTATAGTATTTGGCAGCACCCTCATGCATGGGGAGGTCTACACCAAGATGGGAGTTCTCAAGCGTGATGTGCTTCTTTGCAGTTGCGTGGGAAGCCTGGATGTCAGCGATGTTCTCGAAGATACCCTTTGTCAGGTCATAGGCGACATCAACAGGAAGACTCTCATTGACGATCATGATGTTGCGCACAGTGGCTGTGGTCACATCGCCTTTGGTGTTGTAGGTATCGGCGGGGATGGTGGCCTGGACAAAGAAGGGGTACTTCTTGATCAGGTTTGCAAGGCCTTCGCCTTCAATGGGGATGAGCACGATCTGGGCAGAGGTTCCCAACTCCATGATGGTTGCATTGGGAATGCCGCTGGTCACGAATACTGCATCGACGAGGTTGTTTTTCAGCTGCCCGATAGCCTCACCATAGTTGAGGTAATCGACCCTGCTGTCCTCATAGCTCATGTTGTGTGCCTCGTACATCATCCTTGCATTGAGTTCAACACCAGAGTTCGGAGCTCCAACCCCTACGCGCTTGCCCTTGAGGTCTGTGAATTTGGTGATGCCTGTCTTGGTTGTGGTCACCAGCTGCACATAGTTGGGGTACAGTCCGGTAAGGGCCCTGAGCTCTGTTGCAGGACTCTTGCCCTCATAGGCACCTGTTCCACTGTACGCCTGGGCAACAGCATCACTCATGGCGATGGCCATTTCAGCGCCGCCTTCACGGATGAGGGTGATGTTCTCAGCAGAGGCACCTGTGGCCTGGGCTGAGGACTTGTAGCCGAGCTTATTCTGAAATACTGAGGAGAAAGCTCCTCCAATAGGGTAGTACAGACCACTGGTCGGTCCTGTTGCTACGGTTATAAAATGCTTGCTCCTGTCCAGGCCATCACTCTTGGAAGGCTCAGTTTGGCCACCGGCATAGAGGGTGGTCAAGGCGACGAGGATCACGAGGGTCAGTAAGATTGTCTTATTACGCATACGAAAGTTCTCCTGTGTACTGAATATTTTGCAGAGGGGAAATCACATGCCCGGTATCTACACTAGGCAATCCTTCTCTATTCCTAAAAGTATAGAGGATGCATACAGACTGCATCAATATGCAATGAGCCGTTTATCATGAGCTTTATGCTGTTTTTGTCCCGGTATGGAAGAAAAAGCCACGATAATGGTACACTTTGGTATGACACTCATCCAATTCCTGCGGGTTGTAGAGATCCGCACCAAGATCATCAGCATGGGAACCTTCGCCTGTGGGACCCTGTTCGCCCTCTATACGGAGGGAAGTCTCAGCGTGCCGATAGTGCTGCTGATGGGTTTTGCCACCCTGTTCGTCGACATGGGGACCACCGGTTTCAACAGCTATTTCGATTATCGCAATGGCACCGACACACAGGAGAGCAACTGTGAAGATGACAAGGTGTTGGTCTATCAGGGGGTAAGCCCCCTGCTTGCCCTGCTGGTCAGCCTGATGCTGTTTGCCTCAGCTGGAGTATTGGGCCTTGTCCTTGCCTTCCTGACGAGTTGGAAGCTTCTGGTGGTTGGAGGGGCGTGCATGCTGGTGGGCTTTGCCTACACAGGAGGGCCCTTTCCCATATCCCGCACTCCCTTTGGCGAGCTGTTTGCAGGATTTTTCCTGGGTACGACGCTCTTTCTTATTTCATATTTTGTACAGGCAGGCACTGTTACAACAGAGGCCCTGCTAGCTTCGCTGCCCTCTTTGGTCCTTATCGCTATGATACTTTCAGTCAACAATAGCTGTGACCGCACTAGCGACGCCAAAGCCGGGAGAAAGACCCTCACCATCATGCTGGGCAGGTGGGGGACCACCTCCTTGCTTGCCCTTGAGGCCCTATTGGTCCTGGCACTCTCGGCTTCGCTCTACTTCTTGGGCATCTATCCTTTGGTCCTGCTCATTGCCTTGGTTCCGTTTTTCCTGTTTGGAGCCTTTGAGGCAAGAGCCATGGTGCGCCGTGGCTTCTCCAACAGGACAAAACAGAGCAATATGGGGTCTATGGCAAGGGTCTACCTTGTGTTCAGCCTCTGCTTTTCCCTGGGCCTGCTTCTTTCACACCTGCTAGGTTGAAGGTTGGCTGTAGTCCATCATCGGGGTTTCCGGTTTCTTGATGGTCATTGCATACAGGGTGTTTGCCAGCCCCAGCAGAGCTGAGAGGGTGAAGAGTACCTCAATACCCAGCTTCTCCCAGATAAGGCCGCCCAACAAGGCGATGATGACGCTGATGAGGTGGTTTACCGAGATCCCTGTGGTGATGGTGGCCGTCATCTCCTGTGGGGATGAGGAGAGGTCCTGCACATAGACGTTGGTAGCCATGCTTGCAAGTGAGATGACGGAGTCCAGTACAAAATTGATGCACACGACGATGAAGGCGATGTGCATGGGAAACAGGCGGTGCGCAAAGCCATAGAAGAAGCAGACTACGATGAGGATCAGGGTATCGCTTATCATGATGGTCTTGTACCCGAGCCGGTCGATAAGGCGCCCGATCAGGGGGGCTAGCACCATGCCAAACGCTGCACAGATGGCCAGGAGAAAGGCTATGACTGAGGTGTCGGCCCCATAGAAGAGGATGAGCACATAGGGGGCAAATGTCAAAAATATCTGTTTGCGCGCCCCATAGAAAACCTCCAGCATATAGTACTTGGAGAATTTCCTGTTGAAGTATATCCGGCTACGCTGCACACTCGTGCCCTGGTCCTTCATGGTAAGGGCGATGAGGGTGGAGAGTACAAGCAAGACTGCCGCTATGATGAAGACTATCCTGAAGCCGGTTATAGCCCCTTTGGGGATCCCCATCGCTCCAAAGAGCAGGAACAAGGCGGTTACAGCCAGAAACCCTACAATATTGCCCCCGTGGCTGATGCTGGAGACGATGCCAAGGGAGGCCCCTCCCTTGCCTTTGTTGGCCAGAGTCAGCGAGAGGGAGTGCTTCATCGGCATGACGATATGCTCGCCACTGCTGAAGATGACCATGCTCAGGATTACCAGCACCTTGGAGGTACCCATCAGCAAGAGTCCGATTACACCGGCGAGCATGATGGCAGTTCCGATTTTGAAGACCTTGGTCTCACTGAAGCGGTACATCGCTGCAAGGATGAATATGAGCAACAGGCCCGGCAGCTCCCTGAAAAACTCCACGATACCCCGTTCAAACTTGGTGATCTTGACGACCTCGGCCAGGTAGTTGTCCTGCACCCCACGGTAAAATCCATAGGCCAGGCCACTGAAGAGTATGGCGAGCAGGAATGGACGTATCTTCATTCCCTTGCGATAGATGCTTTGCATTTTTGTGTTCATGGTCTCAATCCTTGTTGCTGTGAGGTCTCTGAGTATCGACTATGGGCCCATTGTGCGGAGAATGTCAATTGCCCTTTGGTTAGTCAGAAAGGGAAGTTGGCTAAAAAAAGCAATAGAGAGGACCAAACCATCCATCATATTCTGGCAGGAAAACTATACATAAGAAATCACCAATCTTGTGTTCAACCCCCAAGCAGGATATCATGGAAAACAGAGGAGCCATACAATGGCAAAACCGCATGTAATTGTTCACACCTCTTTAGGAACCATACGTGGTGTCCATAAAGGTGGGCTTGCTTGTTTCAAGGGCATACCCTATGCACAGAGCCTCACACCTGACAATCGTTTTTCACGTCCCAAACTGTCCAAAGGGTGGGAAGGGGTGCTGGATGCCTCCTCCTATGGCCCTATCTGCCCCCAGAAGAGCCTGCTGAGAAAGAAGATGGGGGAGCCTTCGCTTTGCCTGAACATCTGGACACCCATGCATAGCGGCAATGCTCTGCCGGTGCTGTTCTTTATCCATGGAGGATCCTTCAAGCAAGGGGCGGGTAGTGAATCCTACTACGAAGGGTTGCATCTGGCCAAACAGGGGCAGATGGTGGTGGTGACGGTGAACTACCGCCTCAACATATGGGGGTTCTGTGATTTTTCCACCCTTGACCCATCCTATACATCCAACAACGGTCTCTCTGATGTCCTGCTTGCCCTCTTTTGGGTGCAAACACACATCCACCATTTTGGAGGTGACCGGGGGAGGGTAACCATCATGGGGCAGTCGGCAGGGGGGACTATGGTCAGTGTCCTCTCCACCATGGCCTCTGCCCAGAACCTGTTTGCCCAGGCCATCATCCTCAGTGGTGGGCCCAATCAAACCCAATGCATGGTCGAGTGCCAGAGGACTTCCCGTGCGTTCCTTGAGTTTGCAGGCGTTGACTCGAAGGCAAGCATGGAGAGTCTCAGCAGAGATGAGTTGGTCAAGTTGCAGCATGCATTTACCAAAAAATATGGCCTGGGAGCCGCAACGTACCGCATCACGCGCGACTGCGAGTTGGTAGAGGAGCATCCCATTCCCGCTGCCTCTGCAGGAAAGGGGAGAGGCAAGCCCCTGCTGATAGGCACAACAGGAGAGGAGATGGGCTTTATGGCGATAAAGCCCCTCGCCAACCTGTTCAATCTCAACGATATGGTCGAACAGAGTATCGCCTTGGAGTCTGAGCAGGTAAGAAAAGAGCTTACAGAGGTCTATACCGCCTGTTATGGTGAGAAGCGGCTACGCTCTTTTATGTACACCGACCTACTTTTCAGGATGTCGAGCATCTGGTTTGCCCAGGCCTCTTGTGCCTATAGCCCGACGTGGATGTATCGCTTCGACTTTGAATCGAAGGCATTGGAGATGCAGGGGATGCATGCAGTGCACTCCTCTGACCTCCCCTACGTATTTGGCAATCTGGAGAACCGTCTTGTCAAGGCGCTGTTCCTCCTCGACCGTGATATGGATCCCATCCATGCCGTTGCCAAGGAGATTCAACAGGACATCTCCCTGTTCGTACACACAGGAGCCTTGCCCTGGAGCGAGGTTGACAGCGAAAGCGTGGTAGCAAAGCGCTATGATGAGGAGTCGACTATAGGGATGATGGTAGAGCCCGGCATTATGGATGTCTACCGAAAGACAGCCTATTACGAGCGTAGCATCAGGGGGCAGGGGACGTTTAGGGTGGTGGAGTAGAGGCTTGCAGCCTAGCGGAGAGTCTCTTTCTGCCCCACAAGCACCTTGTTGATGTCTGCAAGGGAGCTTTCCAGATGAGCAAGCATATAGGCTGAGGCCTTGTACGGATTACGCTCCTCAATGGCGGTGATGATCAGCTCATGCTCTCTGATGGTGTTGTCCGAGTTGTCCTTGACAGAGATGGACTTGTAGCGGTACTTGCGC
>CAZGOK010000073.1:0-8600 GCA_964527665.1 uncultured Sphaerochaeta sp. | reverse complement strand
CCCTGTATCAACGGTTTTCAAAAACAAATCGTAAGAACTCAACAGAGTTTGCAGCATCCTTATCCAATTGCTCTTGGGATGCTCCTGTGTTTATGTCACGCCAAACCTTTATATCCGATCCTATTGTCCCTCCCGGCAAAACAAAAGGCTCCATAACAATTTTCTTGTCATAGTGAATATCGTGTAGGGCACAGCCGATCTCATACCAGGGTAGACCCCCTTGTCCAGGAACTCTCCTGTTGTTCTCCCCCACATGGAAGTGACCAAGCTTGTCACCAGCGATCCTGATGGCATCCATCATATTGTTCTCTTCAATATTCATGTGAAAGGTATCCAGCATTATCTTTGCCGAAGGGACATCAACCTCCTCGACAAAGGCTCTGGCTTCCTCTGCCGTATTTAGAAGATATCCCTCAAATCGATTCAACACTTCGAGGCAATAGTCTATTCCGTAGCTCTCAGCAATTTTAGCAACCGTACGTACGTTTGTGATACTTCTCGCCCAATCTGCCTGTTTGTCAATTCTGAGCGAAAAGTCAACGGGCCAATATGAATAGATGCCACCGCCAATGGTAGTAATTCCTAGGATATGGAGTTTTTGTAGGATGTCACTATAGAAAGAAATTGCGTTTTTGATGATAGCAGGATTGGAGGAAGCCAGGTTTTGCTCTGCCGATGGGCCATAGCCTGCTGAGAGGATGATGCCTTCATCCTCAGCCATCTTTCTGATTCCAATACCTCTTGCTTTGTTGCATCAACTAACGATGCACAGGAAAATTCAAGGACATCAAATCCTAATTTTTTCACTTTCTTAATATATGGCCTGAAATCCACGCCCCACTCTTGTTCCCAATAGGCAAAGTAAATTCCGTACTTCATGTGTTAGCACTCCTCTCATCGATAGGGCCTGGTTGTGTCTCTCATTGCCAATAACCTTGTCCCACAAATGAGAACAGGCATCTTCTTTCCAAGAGGATGCCTGTTCACCTCTTGCTACAGCTACCAGGCGCAGTACCCACCATCTACAAGAAGGTCAGAGCCTGTGGCATAGTCGCTTACCGAGGATGCCAGATAGACTACAGCACCCTGTAGGTCATCAGTCAGAGCCATCTTGCCCATGGGGATCTTCTCCAGCCATTTTGGTAGCATGGTTTTTCCTTCAGGGGTTTCAAGCAGCTTGTCCACCAAGTCTGTCTGGGTATAGCCAGGACTTATGGAGTTTACCCTGATGCCAAAGGGAGCCCACTCAGCTGCCAAGGACCTTGTGAGGTGCAGTACCCCGGCCTTTGAAGCATTGTATGCACTCTGGTTCTGGGGGGTGTTGGAGATATGGGCAGACATGCTTGCCGTATTGATGATCTTGCCATAGCCGGCTTCCTTCATTACCTTGGCCTCTGCCCTTGCACAGAGAAAGACTGCATCCAAGTTCAGAGCCTGTGTCTTTCTCCAGGTTGCAAAGCTCATGGTAAGGGCATTGCTCCAGATTCCCATCCCTGCATTGTTGACAGCAATGGTCAACTCTCCAAAAGTTTTTACCACCATAGCTACCATTGCCTCTACATCAGACTCATCGGTGACATCTGTCTTGATGGCTATCGCCTCAATGCCTTTATTCTTTAATTCATCGACGGTCACCTGGGCACTTGCCAGGTTGATGTCGACTACAGCCACCTTGGATCCGGCCTCACCCAAGGCATGACAGAATGCCTTGCCGATGCCTGATCCTCCACCAGTAACCAAACTTACCTTTCCCTCTAGGGAAAATCGTTCCAAAATAGTCTTACTCATACCTAACTCCTATGTTTAGATTCCACCAGAAATCTTAATGTTTTCGCCAGTTGTAAAGGAAGAGTCATCACTCATCAGATACGCAACTGTTCCAGGGATTTCCTCAATGGAGCCATAGCGGCGCAAGGGAACCTCTCCTACCATCTGCTTGGCTACCACATTGCGGTCCTTGTCGTAGTACTGGGAGTTTGCAGCCGCTTGCAGGTCTACCTGCCTGTCCCACATGAAGCCCGGGCCCATATAGCCTGGACTGATCGCATTGACGCGGATGTTGTAGGGTGCAAGGTCCTTAGCTGCAGTCTGGGTAAGACCTACCAAGGCAAACTTTGAAGCTCCATAGGCCGCCATATTCACAGGGCCTCCTACTCCAGCCATGGAGGCTGTGTTTACGATGACCCCTGACTTTTGAGCTACCATGACAGAAGCGACTGCACGAAGGACATGGAAGGCTCCGATGAGGTTGATGGATATTACCTGATGGAAATCCTCAACAGGGTAGGTATGTATCTGGCTGAAGGCGCCTTGGATACCTGCGTTGTTGAAGAGCTGGTCAATCTTGGAGAAGTCCTTCACGATTGCTGCCACAGTCTTTTCAACTTCACTGTAATCAGCAACATTGCATGTATAGCCAATGCAACGAACCCCTGTCTTCTCAATCCGTTCAATTGCCTCTTTCATGTCCTTGAGGTCAATGAGAGCTATAGCAGAACCCTCGCTTGCTAAGCGTATTGCTGTAGCGATCCCTATCTCTCCAGCTCCTCCGGTAACCACACAAACCTTGTCTTGAAATCTCTTGTTTTCCATATGAGGAATCTCCTTATCTATACCAATATTAGAACGTTACGATAACCTTCAATACGCCTTCTTCACTTTTTTCAATAGTCTCTATACCCTTTACAAACTCCTCCAAGGGTAGCCTATGGGAAATGACGTCAGAGACGTCTATCTTCCCATTCTCCAGCATCCTCACAGCCTGTATGGAGTTTCTCACCGAGGTGTAGCTGCTTACGATGTGCAGTCCCTTCTCAAATATCTTGAAGGGAGGCAGGGTGACTGTCGCATCCTTCTTGGGAACAGCAAACCACAACAAGGTCCCTCCCTTTCTTGCAAGGTCAAGACTCTTTTCCAACAGGAAGGGGACTCCTGTTGCGTCAATGACCATATCGTAGGCCTCATCCTTGAGGTTCTTGATGTCAGTCTCAATATGCTTTGCCCCACTTTTCTTGGCAAGCTGGAGGCGCCCCTTGTTTGTATCGAGCTGGGTGATTTCACTTGCTCCTTGGGTAAGGACTGTCTTGAGCAACAGGATCCCAATGGGACCGGCACCCATGATAAGGATCTTGTCCGCAAGTTCCACCTGTGCCTTCTGCACCCCGTGCAGGACACACGAAAGGGGTTCCATGAAGGAGCCTTGGGCAAAATCGAGGGCCCCGATGGAGAAGGCTGCGCGTTCAGGAACCACTACATACTGGGCAAAACCACCAGGACGAGTTACGCCGACACCCTGCCAGTCCTCACAGAAGTTTGGATTGCCACTGAAACAAGCACTGCAGTTGTTGCAGCTGATATTGGGCTCCACCGCTACATGGTCTCCGAGTGAGAACCTCTTTACTCCTTCACCGACTGCATCTACAATCCCTGCAAACTCATGTCCGGGTATGATGGGATAGGAGCCAAGGTACTCACCCCTATAGATATGGATATCTGTCCCACAGATGCCACTTGCCTTCACCTGTATCCGTATTTCTCCCTTTCCCACTTCTGGAACAGGGACTTCCTTCACTATCGCATGATTGGGTTTTTCAATTACCAATGCCTTCATCATTTTCATCAGTGATCCTCCTCAAAAGATTTGTTCAGTTTGTAAACAGATTCATACTGACTCTTTAGTGACTGATACATAGTCTTGTATAAAGAATAATATTTCATATACCTATCATGCTTGTGCATGTCTGGTTGGATTACGTGTGGAGTAAAGGGAATAGAAGCTATTGCATCCTCAAGAGATGTATAGCTCTTGTTGGCTACCAATGCACACAAGGCAGCTCCCAAGGAGGTTCCGCTCTGGTAGTGAGGATGGACAGATAGGGGCATCCCAAAGACAGATGCAATGATCTCAAGCCAGAAGGAGCTTTTTACCCCTCCTCCCATGAGAGTAAGGCTTGTAAGGGGAATCTTCAGCTCCTCATATACTTCCCTGACCTCATACAGACCATACGCGACACCTTCATAGATTGAGAGTGCCATGTGCAGAGGCGTTGTTGCTTGGGACATTCCCATGAAGGTACCCCTTGCATACGCATCCCAATGGGGAGTTCTCTCTCCCATGAAATAGGGGAGTGCGAGGACATGGTTTGGAAGCGGTAGGGTAGCAAGCTCTTTTTCCAGCTCGTCAAAACTTGCTGAAGGAAAAAAGCTGTCTTTTGCCCATTGTAGGGCAGACCCTGCATTTTGCACAGTCCCACAAATGTTTATCTTCTCTCCATCGAGGTCATAGAAATGTTGCATCCTCATAGCAGGGTCTTCGATCATGGTAGGGGACAACGTTGATATCCAGGCCGAAGAACCTAGGGATGCATAGGCACTGCCTGTTTCTCTGACCATGGCACCGCGCGTTGCACTTGCTGCATCCCCTGATCCAAAACAGACTGGTATTCCCGCTGTCAGATGTAATAAGGAGGCACTCTCATGTGTAAGGTACCCTTCTATCTCAGTTGAGAGATGAAGCGAGGGGAATAAGGTAGCTTTCATACCAAGAGAATGGAGATATCCCTCGTCCCACTTCTTCTTTCGTATATTCAGAGCACCGGTCAAAGAAGCATCTGAATAATCTGTAGTTCCCAATACACCAGTAAGACGGCTGCGCACATAATCCTTTGCATTGATGACAAAGCGGGTCCTCTTGTACGCATCTCCCTGATTGTTCTTCAGCCAGAGAAGCTTCGGAAGCGAAAGGAATGCATCGATGCGATTGCCTGTGATCGCATACACCTCTTCCTGGCTGTGCATGCTGAGTATGTGATCAACCTCAGCGACACTTCTTGTGTCGCAGTGGATGATCTCAGGATAGGTAGGATCTCCCTTGTCGTCGACAGAGAGCATCCCGTTCATATGGCCACACACTGATATGATATCAATGGAATATCTTTTCCCTTCAAGATTTTCCAGCAATCTATGGGTCCCTTCGATAGTTGCATGCCAAAAACCATTCGCATCCTGTTCGGCCCATCCCTGTCTTTGGTAGGTGGTAGTGTAGGGGACGCTTATCGCAGAGACAAGTTCCCCCTTAGCAGTAAACAAGGCGGTCTTTACACTGGTAGTACCTATATCATAGACAAGGACGTTTTCACTCATCCCTTTACCGCTCCACGGGTAAGGCCTTTTACCAATGCCTTCTGTGTCTCTTCCTTGACCAATTTGCTCATCGCTTGAGAAATAGGGTTGTTAGCAAGTGTAATATTACCGATTACTGGTTCCCTTTCCTCTTTCGAGCCTGTAGCGAAAGCATTTGTTGCACCGACAAGTAAGGATATGATTACCAACTGAATACATGTTTTTTTCATCTAGTCCCTCCTTTGTATGTGCTCGGTCAAACTGACCGAAATGGAACAACAATAGTCAGACGGAACCCCGTAAGATAAGCTGGGTTGAGATTCTCACTATCTGAAATGTCTTTTTTTCAGCATCCTGTGGTTCGCTCAGGCGTTCAAGAATCAGGTTGGCAGCTACATGACCCATTTTTTCAGGGTTTTGCGCTACTGCCGAAAGAGTCGGGGTCGTCATGGTAAGCCAGGAAGAGTCGTCGAAGGTGATGAAGGCTACATCCTTGGGCACTTGGATGTTCGCTTCCTTGATGTAACTGAAGACTCCCAGCGTTGCCAGATTGTTGCCAGAAAAAATAGCGGTGATATCATAGTTGGTAAGCAGTTCCATAGCATGGTGATATATCACCCCATGCCGAAGTGCTCGCTGTGACACGCTGTCATAACTGCCAAACCGGATATAATTAGCATTGAGGCTTATACCCGCTTCCTCCAAGGCTTTCTTATAGCCATCCAGGCGTTCCAACATGGTGGAGTCCTGTCTGGATCCGAAGAATGCTATGTTCGTATGGCCTTTATCAGTCAAAGCCTTTACGGCTTCGTATGCACCCTGTTCATTTGTAGCCAGTACCACATCACTTTCGAAGCCTTCAGGACGCCTATCGACAAAAATGACAGGAATAGGGTTGTTCTCAAGCAAGATCTTGAGGTATGAACAATCGGATGTGGTCGGTGTAATCACCAATGCATCGGCAGCACCTGCTATGAGGTTCTTGACATTCTCTATCTCAATCGACTTTTGCTCCTTACTGTTCATCATGATCAGGCGATATCCCTGTTGGGTAAGTTGGTTTTCCAAACCAAGGGCAATTTCATGGAAAAAGTTGTTGGAAAGGTCATTCACCACAAACCCAATGAGCTTGCTCTCTCCCTTACGAAGGTTGCGAGCAAGGGGATTCACATGGTAGTTGAGCTTAGTGACCGCATCCAACACTCTCTGCTCAGTTTCGGGACGTACCTTCTTGGTTCCATTCAATACATAGGAAACCGTAGCTATGGAAACTCCGGCTAGATGTGCTACTTCTTTGATGGTAGATTTCATTGCCTTGGTTGCTCCTGTACATATAGCTTATAAGCCGATTTTGCTATCTGTCAAGGATTACAAAAGGTTAAATTTTAACTTAAACGTATAACCGATAGCAATAATTATATATCTAATACTTCTTTATGATGCATATATAGCATATTTCTTATGGTTATCATATGAATAAACGTTTAGCTAAAAATATAAAAAATAGTTTTTTATACTTGTTTAAATAGAACAATTTTGATAGTTCTATTGAAAAAAAATGGTAAGAGTGAAGGGAAAAATCCCTACATATAGGTATTTCTGTCTCACTTGCAGAACCTTGTTGCTGGTAATATGAACGATATATATGATCTGTTTTGCTATCACCAGGACAATAATTGAGAGTGAACATTTGTAGTGGGAGGCCTGTATATTCCAGTTTGGACCATATATACTACCACCATTCCCTAGAGAAGAAATACCTGCTTCAGGGGGTCAGCTTGCAACCTACAGCCATCGAACAGTATCAAGCGTATGCAGACAAGATCGGGAATAGAAAAGCCCTCTACAAAGCGGTAGCAAAGAAATATCATATCCACACAGCCCTCTATCCTGGATGTCATATTGATATTGCGCCTTCCCTGGTCATCTCCGATGTAACGTACGTCGATAACTTCAAGGGAGCTGTTTCTTTTTTTGACCACATGAAAGATATTGCAGATTTTATTGAATTGAACAAGGAGTATGACTTTTCCTTCAGAATGGGCTTCGAGGCTCAAGACTATACCAAACGTCTGTTCTGCAAACCTGTAGACCTGATCATCTCCCAGTATGCAGGCTTTGTCGTGCAAGCGACAAAACACCTTTTGAAGGTCGGGGGTATCGCCCTGTGCAACGATAGCCATGGCGATGCGACCTTGACCAACTTCGATGATGATTTTGCCTTTATTGGGATTGTTGATTCCAAACATAGAATACACACCAGAAACTTGGACGATTATTTTGAAATGCCAAAGGGCAAACCCCTGGACCTTGAACGGGTGTGGGATAAGATGCAAGGCCCCAAATATGAGGTGGTTGCAGAGAACTACCTGTTCCGGAAAATACAGTAAGGTATAGCAACAAAGAAGGCGAGCCTTATAATGGTGGGGAAAGCCTCTGAGTAAAGACCTTGTAGGCAGGCTTCTTTCTCAGGCTCTTGGTATACAGGCCAGAATGCTTGTGGTAGGACTCATCAGAGTCCACAAGCTTGAAATAGTACGCCTCTGTTATGGGAAGGCTCTCTATGGCATCGATGTAGGCCTCCATGCGCTTGGCGTGGTAGGTATCTTGTGTCTGTTCAAACTCCGAGCTCGGGCCCCCAAACTCTGAGACTATGATTGGGACATCCTTAGGGAGGACAGAGAGGTACGCTTCCCAGTTTTCCGCATCATCGTATAGGTGTACATCCAACACATCATAGCTGGCATGCTCGAATACATACATGATGTTTTGTTGTATCTGCATGCTCTGATAGGCAGCCCTATCTTTTTCGATCCGTTTGAGTAGCGATTCCCTGGACCAACCCTTGCCCAGGTGCAGGGGGGAGAAGTCCAGGTTCTCTGTAGCATCCCCAAATTTCTCAATCAGCGGATAGAGGCGGGTGAGGCCTCCCAAGACCACCTGGGTCTGGGGAGAGTGTTCCTGTACGGCCTCATAGAGCATATTGGTGTAATGGACAAACTTCTTCAGCGATTCTTTATCTGTATACCCATTCTTGCCTGCTTCCCATTCGTTTCCAAACTGTATCTTGTCGATGGTGTCATATCGGGACAATATAGAATCAAAGAACCCTTTCAATGCTACTTCATCAAAAAGGTAGGCACCATCCTTGCCTGATGGCAAGCAGGCCCATTCGGGTCCGATGCTTAGTATGGTAAGGAAAACCTTAATGGAGGAATCTTTGGCCCTCTGCATCCTCTGGTCCATGGGATCCCAAAAGAAGGAGCCTTGTACTGGTTCTCGATTTCTCCAATCAATTGCTATCCTCATCCTGTCGAGGCCCATATGGCTCATGGCATTGAGGGTGAATTCCTGCTGTCTGCTGTTTGCAAAAGGGGGAAAGGACAAGCCTGCTTTGATCGCAGTCTCCCCATAGACGGAGTAGGTGCCTGAGCGATGGTTTGGATTCTTTTCAGGTGCATTGGGTGAGGATGACAAGG
>CAZGOK010000072.1:0-8676 GCA_964527665.1 uncultured Sphaerochaeta sp. | reverse complement strand
AATGTAAGCCATGGTGAGGAATGTTGTAATTCCTGCCAATACTTCTGTCTTGACGTCCGTCTTTCTTTCTTTAAGTTTAAAGAATTTTTCCATCGATGCACTCCTTGCAGATGATTGTCGGTTCTATTCTAGTACAAGAGTATGGAGTAGTACAGCAAAATCTTTGTTTTAGAGCCTTTTGTTCTTATGGTAACAATTGGAAAATTCTTAAAACCTATAAATGATAAGAAAAAACTGCAGTATAGGAAAGGTAAAGGCAAAAAAATAGAATGATATGGTAGTATTCTACATTTTCATTCATTTTGATCTCTATGTTTTTTTGTTCCCTGGTTACGATACAGCTTACGGTACTGCACGACGAGAGGGGGCCCAATGCTTGTTTCTAAGTGTGATACGAATCCGCTAGGGGTCATGTTTCCTTCGCTATCTGCTGGATGGTTTCTATAAGCGTCTGCAAATGGGTATTGCTCCCTATCTCCCTTCTATAGACCAGGCCCGTATCATAAGGATGGAAATGTACATCATGGCAGGTAACCTCCCTGATCTGATGCATCCCAAGGTGCCGTCCTACCTGGGAGGGAAGCAGGATAAGGGATTTGCTTTTTTGCAGGATGCTGATGATGGTATACAAGCTGTTGATGTCATGCATGGTCTGAATTTCAATGCTCTCTTTGAAATGATTGGGTATCTCATACCCTGAAATATCATCGGTGGAACCGAAGACTATCCATTTGTAGGGTTGCAGGTCCTCTAGCGAGACCTCTTCGCCCTGACCGGCCTTTTCAAACAAAGGGTGGCTGGAATGTGCAAAGATGGAGTGGTTTGTCTTCATGAGGGGGACTGCCTTGAGCTGGGCATTGAGTTCGTCGGGAATTTTCCCCAGGAACAGATCCCATTCACCTGTCAGTAGGGCATCAATATCCTCGGTTTTCCCGTTCTTTCCCGTTATGGAGATTTTTCCCTTCGACCTCTCCTCCACAGCCAGAAATATCTCGGCTATGTAGAGGATCTGCCAGAGTATGCCGAACGCCACAGTCAGATGGTTCTGCGTATGAGTGTTTGCCTTCTCAATCTCAGTATGGAGAAGTTTCATCTCAAACTCGATTTTTTTGGCATGTTTATAGAGTATCTGCCCAAGGTCGGTCAGCGAACAGCCCTTGTTGGACCGTACTATCAGCTGTCCACCAAACTCCTGTTCTAGGTTCTTGATATTCTTTGTCAGGGCAGGCTGGCTGATATACAGCTTTTCACTGGCTGCAGTATAGCTGTGAGTTTCGCTTAGCATCACAAATTGTCTGAATTTTTCCAGCATATGTATAACCTCTAGTAATAGAAGTCAATTCTAAAGGTATTAGACGGATTTGACAAGCGCTCTTATACTGAGAGCATACCAGAAACTAGGTGAGTCATTAGGCATATCGCGTGGCTGAAGATTCATAGAACACGTAAGGAGATGCTATATGGCACAGAACATACTTTTTTTCATGTCGGATCAACAGCGGTTTGACTCCCTTGGATGTAATGGACAGAAACTACCGGTTTCCCCTCGTATTGATGAGTTTGCCCGCCAGGATGCAACTAATTTCAAGAAGGCCTATACGGTACAGCCTGTTTGCGGTCCTGTCCGTTCCTGCCTTCAGACAGGGCTTTTTGCAACGCAGACCGGCTGTTACAGAAACGCCATCGCGCTTCCTGAGGATATGAAAGGCCTTGGCCACCATATGCGTGAGGCTGGGTACAACGTAGGATATGTGGGCAAATGGCACCTGGCTACAGATTCAAACGTCCCGGACATGACAGCGGAGAACATCCAACCGGTTCCAATGAACAAGCGCGGTGGGTTCAATGACTATTGGATGGTATCTGATATCCTTGAGATGACCTCCCACGGCTATGATGGGTATCTGTTTGACAAGGATAACAAACGCGTTGACTTTGAAGGGTATCGGGCGGACTGCCTTACTGACTTCGCCCTCGACTACCTGAAGAACTACGACAGTGACAAGCCCTTTTTCCTTTTTGTCTCACATTTGGAACCCCACCAGCAGAATGACCATAATAATTTTGAAGCTCCTGATGGCGCACGTGAAAAGTTTGTCGACTACGAAAAGCCAGCTGATCTGATCGACGGCAAGGGAGACTGGGAGCAGTACTATCCCGATTATCTTGGTTGTTGCAACGCCCTTGACCGCAATTTTGGCAGAGTCATTGACCTGCTGAAGGAAAAGGGAATCTATGATGATACGGCCATCATCTATACAAGTGACCATGGCTGTCACTTCAAGACCCGCCTGGATGAGTGCGTAGAGAATGGCTATGACGACTACAAGCGGAACAGCTATGAGAACACCATCCATATCCCCCTGCTTATCAAAGGGGAAGGCTTTGACAAGGGTGTCGATGAGACTAGGATTGTCGACAACCTCAGCCTGACCAAGACCCTCATTGAAATGGCACAGGGGACAATTCCTCCCGAAATGCAAGGGCACTCCCTGGTCAATATCAGAGAAAAGGGCGAATGGGACAATACTGTCTATATCCAGATCAGTGAAAGCTATGTAGGGCGTATGATCCGTACGGATCGGTATAAGTACGTCATCTATGACCCGACTAAAAATCCATGGGATGAGAGCGCGGGGGACCGATATGTCGAGCGCTATATGTATGATATGCATTCCGATCCCCTGGAAAGGAACAACCTGGTCGATGATGCTTCCTATGCAGGTATAAAGCAGGAGCTAAAAGAAAAGCTGTTGGAGTGTGCTCTCCAGGCAGGAGAAGGGAATCTGACCATCGCTTCCTGACCGCAGGATGCTACATAATGAAAGAGGCAATCCCATCGGCATATTCTGATGGGATCCTTTTTCAGAGGAACCGTACTATGCTTGAGGAGGCTGGAATGAAACCGAATATTGTACTGGTGAACTGTGATGATTTGGGCTATGGGGACTTGGGATGTTATGGATCGACCAAAAACGACACACCATACTTGGACAAGCTTGCACAAGATGGGCTGCGCTTCACTGACTTCTATATGGCTTCGCCTGTCTGCTCGGCCTCACGTGGGGCTCTGATGACCGGCTGTTACCCCCCTAGGATCGGGTTTGGCTCGTTCCATGGGGAGTGGGTGCTCTTCCCCGGCCATGATATCGGGCTTAATCCGAAAGAAAAGACTATAGCCGCCCTGCTCCATGAGGTTGGATACAGCACCCTTGCCGTAGGCAAGTGGCATTGTGGGGACCAGAAAGAGTTCTTGCCCACCAGACATGGATTCGATGACTACTTCGGCCTTCCTTACAGCAACGACATGGGCCCGTCCGAGATACGCCCGAACATGCCGCCTCTGCCCCTCATCGAGGGCGAGGAGGTAATCCAGCAGCAGCCTGACCAGTGCTCGCTGACAGAGCGCTATGTACACAAGAGTGTCCAGTTCATCCGCAGGAACAAGGAGAACCCCTTCTTCCTCTATCTTGCCCACATGCACGTCCATGTGCCTCTCTATGCATCAGAGATCTTCCGCAAGCATTCGCGCAACGGTGACTACGGCGCCTGTGTAGGGGCCATCGACTGGGCGATGGGCGCCATCGTCCATGAACTGAAAGAGCAGGGCGTCTATGACAACACCCTGATCATCTTCACCTCGGACAACGGCTCAAGGAATGATTTCGGGGAGAGCAACGGAGCCTTGCGGGGGACCAAGGCGACCACCTGGGAAGGTGGGATGCGAGTGCCCCTGATCATGCATTGGAACGGCACTATAGTGCCAGGGGTTACCAGCGAGCTGACAGCATCGATGGACCTCTATCCTACGCTTGCCAAGCTTGCAGGAGCCAAGGTCCCCACCGATAGGGTCATAGACGGCCTTGATTTCTCCGACTTGCTATCGGGTAAGTGCGACATCACACCTAGGGAGACCCTGTTCTACTACATGTGCAACAACCTTGAGGCGGTGCGCCATGGGGATTGGAAGCTCCATCTCAGCAGGAGGCCCGATGCAGGGCGTCCATCGACCAGTCATGATGGAACAGCCTCGAGCAAACCAGACATCGACAGCAATGTCGAGGTACGCGAGCTGTATAACCTCGCAGGGGATCTCGGTGAGCAGCACAATGTCTATGATGCATACCCGGATGTGGTAGAGCTCCTAGAGGAAAAAGCCCAAGCGTGTCGCCTTGATATCGGGGACAATGCCACAGGGGTCAAGGGGGCCAGGATCCGTCCTGTCGGAAAGGTTGCAAACCCAGCACCTCTTACTTCCTACGATGAGGACCACCCCTATATCATAGCGCTGTATGACCGCAACGAAGTAGGTTAGTACAAAGATCTTATAACCGCTGGTTATGGAACTTGGATGAAAGGGTATTAGACAAGAGCGCAAAAGCATTCATATAATTACCTATTACTTTACAAATATGTGAAAATGTATCTATTTAAGGATTGATCGGTACGATAGTTTCTAAAAGGAGAACATGATGAGAAGATTGATTGGAATGATGTGTGTATTGCTGGTGGCTGGTAGCCTGTTGTTTGCTGCCGGATCTCAAGAAACAAAAAAAGTTGATGTAGAGACCTGGCCGACAGAGGCTATCATCATGACCTGCCCATGGAGTGCCGGTGGTATTGCCGACATGTCCATAAGGGCGATGTCCAAGTATGGCGAAAAGTATTTTGGCAAGCCGATGGTTCCTGTCGTACGCACCGGAGCAGGTGGTGCTGTTGCAATAACGGAGTTTATGAAGCACCAGCCAAACGCACCTCAGCTGATCATGGCCAGTGAAGGTCTGTTCGCCATCACACCCCTGACCAACGATGTAGCATACAGCTGGGATAAGTATGTACCGGTTATCGGAAACACTTATTCGGCATTTTCCCTGGTGTCCAATGCGGCCAGTGAGATTACCACGTTCGAGCAACTTCTTGAAGTTGGCAAGAAAAGACCTGTCACTATTGCGATCACAGGGGATAACCTGCTTTTTGTCGGAGCCTTCTTTGCAAAAGCAGGTATCGAGTACAAGGCAGTGCCTTATTCTGGAGCACCCGAACAGCTTGCAGCCGTTCTTTCTGGTGACGTTGACTTGGGTGTGACCCATCCAGCCCTTGCTAAAGAGCATGCCAAGGCCGGAAAGATCAAGACCTTGGTGGTTTTTGATGACAAGCCTTGGAAAGATGAGTTCTACGATATTGCCCCCATTACAGATTTTGGCTTTGATATAGTGTTCCCCAACCATAACTTCTTCCTGATGCCCGGTGGCACGGACCCTGCGATCATAGAGAAGGTGCACGCCCAGCTCTCCGCCATTTATGCCGAACCTGAGTTCCAGGCCCTTGCGAAGAAGCTGAATCTCGTGATAAGGCCTTCTACACGCGCTGAGATCGAGGCTCATATTGACAATGCAATTACCAAAGCTAAAGAGTTCAACAAGATAGTCTATAACAAATAAGTAGGTTTATGGGCACTGGGAATCTTCCAGTGCCCCTTTGTTCCGGAAGTAAGCAGGAGGCGTTTATGCGCGTGAAGGTACATACTGATCTGGTTTCAGGAATCTTTTTTCTGATATTTTCTGTTGCCCTGTTCTTGGTCATCCCCAGTCAGGTCAAGGTTGTAACCGACGAGGTGGTCAACTCCAGGACGTTTCCCTATATCTTGTCTCTTATCATCATGGCTATGAGCCTCAAGACTATAGCCCTTGAAGTGGTAAGACTTGCAAAGAAAGAGGCTGTTGAGACAAAGGAGTTTGATCTTAAAGTAGAGGCAAAAGCCCTTTTCCTGTTCTCCTTGCTTATTGTGTACGTCATCCTTATCCAAGTGATTGGTTACCTGGTGAGTTCACTGTTGATGGTCAGCTCTTTCCTGATCTTCTTCAAGACCAAAAAGTGGTACTACTATGCCATAACCCTTGGCCTTACTGTGGGAATCTTCTTTATATTCAAAATGGTCTTGAACGTCCAACTCAGATAGGTGGTAAAGCAATATGTTTTCATTAATTGGTGAAGGATTTTTAGAGTTTTTCCATCTTTCCAGTTTTATCTACATGAATCTGGGAATTCTTTTGGGAATCATCTTTGGGGCGATTCCAGGTTTGACGGTTTTGTTGTGCATCGTTTTGTTCCTGCCCTTTACATATGCCTTGGCCCCGATCCCTTCCTTTATGTTCCTGCTGGGGATCTACTGTGCGGGCAGTTATGGAGGATCCATATCCGCCATTATGATCAGGTCCCCAGGAACCCCGCATGCTGCAGCAACCCTGCTCGATGGCGCCCCCCTTGCAGAAAAGGGGTTTGCCCGAAAGGCCCTCTCAGCAGCCCTGATCGCCTCCACCATCGGAGGGATCTTCAGCGCCTTGGTCCTGTTGTTCACTTCGCCCCTCATAGCGAAGATAGCCTTGAAATTTGGGCCTCCCGAATATTTCATCCTCTGTGTATTCGGTCTCTCCATAGTAGCCGGTGTCAGTGGGAAAAGTCTGGCCAAAGGGGCCATTTCAACGGCTGTCGGTCTTTTGTTGGCTGTGATCGGCATCGATATAATGAGTGGTGTCTTCAGGTTTACCTTTGGAAACTACAACCTCTACGGGGGCTTTGATCTGGTGATCATCGTCACAGGTCTGTTTGCCATATCAGAGGCTTTTTTGAAGTCCGGGTATAGCAAGCATGATATGAAGGTCAAAGTTGATCTGGCCAAACTGAATGAAGGCGAAGACCTCTCCATGGCAGAATTCAAAACCATGGGTAAGGCCATAGCACGTTCCTCGCTGATCGGGGTGGGAATCGGGGCACTGCCCGGAACCGGAGCCACCATGGCATCCTTTCTCAGCTATGACCAGGCAAGAAAGCACTCCAAGCACCCTGAGGAGTTCGGCAAGGGTTCTCTGGAAGGGATAGCGGCCCCTGAGACGGCAAACAATGCTGTTACCGGAGCCACCCTCATCCCCTTGCTTACCCTTGGTATCCCAGGTGATGCTGTTGTTGCAATCCTGGTCGGAGCCTTTATGATCAACGGCCTTGTTCCCGGACCTAACTTGTTTGTCGAACACCCTGTTACCATGTATGCCCTGATGATAGGCTTGATATTCACCAACATCTTCATGTTTGTCCAAGGCAAGTTCCTTACCAAGTTCTTTGCCAAGATATCAGTGGTTCCCATCGAGATACTGACGCCCCTGATCGTGCTGCTCTGTCTGACCGGTTCCTACTCGATCAATCACTCCTACTTTGATGTGTTCGTGTCGGTGATCATCGGCGGAATCTCCTACCTGATGATCAAGTTTGACTATTCGGTCATACCTGTCCTGCTGGGGTTGGTGCTTGGTCCCCTTACCGAGACAAACCTTCGTCGAACCCTCCTTATTTCCAAGGGAGGCTTGAGCATCTTCTTTACCAGACCGATCAGCTTGCTGTTCATTGTTCTTATTGCAGTCTCCCTCGTTGTCATCATAGTGAAACGGATGCGATCCCCTGAGAAGAAAATCTTTTATGAATAGGGAGTTTTTGTGGCGTGGAAGGGTTCCACCCCACAAAAAGATTGAAAGCTCTTCTGCTGATATTGAAGACTGACTCTTAGCACTAGCTTGCCTTATCGTACTCTGTATTGTAGGAGTCGGTAGAGGTAAAAACATCCTTCTTCCCCATGGTGAAGAGGGATGTTTTTTCCTGCATGCTTTTTTTGTTTTTTATCTGTATTTCATCTCTGGTTTTCATGTATGGCTTGTATATCTCTCTTTTATCCTTGAACAATCATCCCAAGGTGATACACTGTGAGACACTAACATGTGGTATTCTATACTAAGGAGGAAGACATGTCTGATAAGAAACAAAGCAAGGCCCAGATGAAGCGCGTTATTGAGGTTGCTACCGGTCGCCAGGAGGCAGACCTCTGCATAACAGGCGCTCAGATCCTTGATGTCTATAACAAAGAGTGGTTCCTAAGCGACCTGCTCATCGCAGACGGCCTCATTTGTGGGTATGCCAAAAGTGGGGAAGGTCGGGCTAAAGAGGTCCTTGGTGCCAAGGGGAAATATCTTGCCCCTGGCTTCATCGATGCCCACGTCCATATAGAGTCATCGCACAGCACCCCCGAGGAGTTCTCCAACCTGGTGGTTCCCTGTGGCACCACTACCGTGGTGGCAGACCCTCATGAGCTATGCAATGTCACAGGCCTTGCAGGGCTGGACTATATGCTGGCGGCAACCGAAAAGACAGCCTTGCAGGCTTTCTTTATGGTGCCTTCATGTGTTCCCTCCACTGAGTTTGAGAATAGCGGAGCAGTACTGCATGCACCTGAGATAGCTGAGCGCATAGGGCACCCTAGGGTGTTGGGCCTTGGGGAGATGATGGACTATCCCGGAGTCGTTGCAGGAAGGGACCTGGTGTTGGACAAGATAGTGGAGGCAAGGGCAGTGGGCAAACCCACCGACGGGCACAGCCCTGCAATCTTTGGCTCTGACCTGGACGCCTATGCCTCCACAGGTATTAAGACAGACCATGAGTGTGAGACGGCTCAAGAGCTGCAAAGCCGAGTCAGGCGGGGCATGTACGTCATGCTGCGCGAAGGCTCGGCGTGTAAGAATGTATTGGGCCTTCTTGGTGGGGTGACCCCTGCCAACAGCAGGCGGTGCCTCTTTTGCACCGATGACCGTCAACCGAAGAGCATCCTGGAAGATGGGCACATCAACAACAACG
>CAZGOK010000071.1:0-8706 GCA_964527665.1 uncultured Sphaerochaeta sp. | reverse complement strand
CAAGGTGACGAGCACCACCATCAATGTTCCCGCCACCCCCCGAAACCTCACCTCATCCATCGTTCCGCAGCCTAAGGCGCGGATAGTGGTGACGGTACGCCCCATAGGCCCCCAGACCCCTACGCTTGTGCAAGCAAGGACCATCCCTACCCTCCCCTCAACACCTGTGACCTCCGTTCTTCCGGAAAAGCCGGTGAGCTTTGGGGCCAAGGTGGAAGCGATCGTAGCGGTGGAAGCCCCTCCGGTTCCTTCAGCTTTCTCAGGCACACTCGAAGAGACAGAGGCCCTACAGGGACCTGCCAAGCAGGAAAAACCCCAGAGCATCCTCTTTACACAAGAGCCGGACCTCAAGGATGGCTCTGTTGGGGTGCTGGCATCCTACAGCTTCCTCTTCGATGGCACTGACAGCAACAGCATGCATAACACCGTCACACTCAAGCCCTTTGTCCAGTACAAGAGCTTCTTGTTCAGGGGCCAGGCCTCAGTGACCACAGAGGATTTCTCAACCTACAGCTCAAACATTACAACCATGCCGGTAGGAAAGCTCGCCACCTTAGCATACGGCTTCAATTTCATCTCAGCGCTGCGAATCGGATACAGCACCTCTCCCTTCTTCCTCTCCTTGGACAACAACCGCTACCATGGCCCGCTCACCGACCAGTACTTTGCACCTCGTTTCGGTGAGGGCACCAAGCTTGGCATGTTCAACAGGATAGAGATAGGGTCCTTCTTTACAAACGTCTACTTTGATGACCTCTATCTTACCAACCTTCTGGTCAACAAACCCCAGTTCGCCTCCTTCGACTTGCAGTATGCCAAGGCCGATGGGTACCGCCTCTCAGCCTCCCTGGGATCCTTGGTAAAGATCGACCGTGCACCTTGGGATTTCAAGCTCTATCCGTTTGTGAACCTCAGCCTTCCCCTGATAGATATCCGGACAACACAGCTATCCCTGCTGCTCTCAGCGAGCGGGTATCTGCCCATCTATCCGAATTTCAAGCCTGAGGAGTTCATCGATCCAGCCCTTACCACCCTGTTCCCCAACTATCAGGTAAGTGCAGCCCTCGATTTGGAGCAAGGTGCCTTCTCAGCGAAACTGATGGGCTCTTTCAGAAAGGGTGAGAACAGGAATTTCCTGGACAGCGAGATCGCCTATGCGTTCGACACTGCCCCCTCTGTCTTCGACCTTTTTGCTGAGGCTGGCTTTACAGGGAAGCGCTTCGGTGCAAACCTTGCGCTCAACCTACCCTTTGCCAGCGACATGAGCATTGCAACGGTAGCCGGGTACAAGGCTGACTATAGCCTCCTGACCCTCTCCTACAAACAAAGCGGCTTCACCATCTCGTTAGGACTGCAGGAGGTGGGCATCACCGACACCATCAGGGATATCTTCGACGGCAGCCAGGACCTGACCACCTTCTTCGGTGGGAACAGGGCATCTTCCTTCCTCTCTGTCAGCTATACGACAGGGGGTCTGACCATCAGGGCAAAGGCCGACTATCCCCCTGATCCGACGCTCTATACGATACCGAAAATCAGCATTACAGCATCCTACAAGTTGGGAGTGCAGTTCTAAAAAGGATAGGGGCCTACGGGCCCTTTCCTTTTGCCCAAAAGAGAGAAACATGCTACATTGGACGTATGAATATCAAACTGCTCGATCCTTTGGTAGCACAACGCATTGCTGCCGGAGAGGTGATAGAAAGACCCGCCTCCGTGATGAGGGAACTGCTTGACAACGCCCTTGATGCAAACTCCACCACCATACTCGCCAGTGTTGTGGAGGGGGGCCTCGATGAGATCACCGTCATAGATGACGGGGACGGCATATCCGAGGAGGACCTCCCTCTGCTCTGTGAAAGCCATGCGACCAGCAAGGTATCCTCCCTGGATGACCTCTACCAGCTCTCAACGATGGGCTTTCGTGGTGAAGCGCTCTACAGCATAGCTGCAGTCTCCATGATAACGCTTGCAAGCAGCTACAAAGGAGCCTCCTCTGCAAGCATAACCATCGACAACGGCCAGAAAGGAGCGATTATCCCAGGAGGTCCCGACCGGGGTACCAAAGTAACGGTAAAAGACCTCTTCAAGGAAATACCGGCTAGGCGGCAGTTCCTCAAGCGCCCCTCCACCGAGGCTACCATGTGCAAGAACATTCTTCTTGAAAAGGCACTCCCCTTTCCCAAGCGCTCCTTCAAGTTCTATACCGACGGCAAGCTCAGGCTCGACCTTCCTGCAACCACTCGCAAAGGGAGAATCCTGGATGCCCTCACTACAAGTCAGAACATCGTCCCCTCGGAGATGCTCGAACTGCACGAAAGTGCCGCCCGCTTCAGCCTCTATGCGGTGACTTCCTCGCCGGCAATTTTCCGCAGTGACCGCTCCCACATAAAGATCTACATCAACGACCGCCCCATCGAGGACTACGCCCTGGTCCAGGCGGTCACCTATGGCTATGGGGAGCTGCTTCCAGGGGGGTCGTTCCCCTACTGCTACCTCTTCATCACCGTTGACCCCACCCTTGTCGACTTCAACATCCACCCCACCAAGCGGGAGGCGAAGCTACGCAACAAGGCGGAGATCCATCACCAGATAGTCTCCATGATAGCAAGCCAGGTCAAGCGAACCCTGCCACGCCTGATCAAGGAGGTGCAGGCCACCCTCCCTGAGAGGGATGAAGGCCTGTTCTCATCGTCCAACCATTCAGGGTTCTCCCCCGAACCTTCCATCGGGTACACACCCTCCACCCATGAGAAGGGGCGTGTTTACGCTCCGCAGAGCAAGCCCACGGACCCGTTGTGGTTCCAAAAGGCCAAGGAAGCGTTGGAGGAGAACAGGATGGAGACTTCGCGCAAGAGCGAAGAGGTGGATATCTGGGCCGAACAGACCCAGGAGGCGAGCTTCACGTATTTAGGCCAAGCCTTCAACCTCTTCCTGCTGGCACAGAAGGGGGACGACCTCTTCCTGGTAGACCAGCATGCCGCTCACGAGCGCATCCTCTTTGACAAGGTCAGGCTCAGGGTCGACGTGCAGACCCTGATGATACCGGTGGAGTTTGAGGTGGAGAGGGATGTAGATGCATACCTGCAGGAAAAGCTTGATGTCTATCTCAACCTTGGCATAAAGCTTGAGCACAAGGAGCCTTTGGTATGGCAACTACTCACCATACCGGCAATGTACAGGTCAATTGAGCAGGAGGTGGTTGCCTTTATCCAGGGTCACAGCGGTGATGCCAAGGAGATAGAGAAGGGTTTGTACGCCATAGTAGCCTGCCATGCTGCGATCAAGGGGGGCGACAGCGTCGACCGTACGACCGCCATTGAGCTGCTCAAGCAGGTGTTCGCCTTGGAAGAGCCCACCTGCCCCCATGGCAGGACCTTTGTAGTGAGGCTGAACAAGGATGAGCTTGCGCGTGCTGTGGGGAGGACCTAAAGGGCGTACCAGACTATCTGGCTCGCCCTGGCCTCCTCATCATACCAAGCGAGGCCGACATAGCGCACCTTCTCCCATCGTTGATAGAGGGAGGTGAGCTCAATACTCTGTTCTGTGGTGGTGCTCCTATGGAGCACCTCTTTCTTTTCGTCAAGAAGCTGTAAATCACACTCGCCCAGACCTTCGTCCAGGACGAGCAACCCTGTCTCTGCATCAAGGCTGTTCTGATACTGTACAGCCTCCAAGCCTTTTTCCACGGTAAACTCTTCGGTGAGGGTGCGCCCATCGGAGTTGAGGATGCGCACGCTCCAAACCCCCCTGGGAAGGGGCATCCTCTCTCCTAAGGTAAGATTGGACCTGCCATAGTAGCTCTCTTTACCCACACTGCTCTGAGAAGCCGGGAAGATCCAGGAGTTGAGGCCGTCTGGGGAGATGACCTCCATTTGCAGAGCTTCTTTTGTATCGCTCTCAAAGAAGAGGCCCAGGCTCTCATGGCATTCGACCAGAGAGCCGTCCCTGTCCAGTGTGCTCACAGAGCTGACAGAGACGTGCAGCTCAGAAAGAAGGAAAGGAGGGCGTGAACAGGATAAAAAGAAGAGCAAGACAACCATGCTTATCGCATACAGCCTGAGTCTTACCTTCATGCTTACAGGGTCTGTGCCTTGAGAAATGATCGCACAGGGTTGGCGTAGGCATTGAGGGCATACAGGCGGACATCCCCATTCTGACTCTTGAATCGGTCAAGGAACGCCTCAGAATCGAAATCTGCATACTGGTCCTTGAAGGTGTCGGTGTGTTCGAGGTAGTCATAGGCAAAGCAGTTGGTTGGCCACAGCTTGTACGACAGGTGTATCTGACGGTCAATCTCAGAAGCCACCTCATCAGAGTCCTTGAACTTACCCTTCAAAGGCTCGCCAAAGGCGATGTGTATCCTACCCTTATATCCTTTCAGGCCACGCGAAATGCTGATGAGGTCCTCATACTTCTTCTTGGGTTTCTCTCCGCGCCTCAGGCGCCCCACCTCTTCTGTCGCCTTGATGATATCACAGGGGTCATACTCATAGCTTACCGAGATAGGAACGATATTACATTTCTCTATGACCTCACTGAACAGAACCCCACCTTTTCGCTTTTGCGAGAGGTAGAGCATCTTTATGATGGCGGGGGTGGTGACATCAAGGCCGTCCTTTGCCCTTCCGCTCTTCTGAGCCACCCAGATGGAGGTGTTCATTTCAGTGATGAGCTCGACAAAGTAGGAACTGAGCCTGATGGACTCCATATACTTCTCCCTCATCGGCAGCGTCCGCCTGACGGTCACCCCTCCGTTGAGCTTGAAGATGTCGGTGACATACTGGTTGGTCAGCAGGTTGTCCCCTATGGCCATCTCGCACGTCACCCGCCCACCCTTTATCAGGAGGTAGTCTATGAGGGCAAAGTCAAGGACGATGTCCCGATGATTGCTGATATATAGGTGTGCCGTATCCTTCCCAATGGTTTCCAAGCCACTTGAAGTGAAGGCGTCCACACTCTTTTGCAGGATTGCAGGCAGGAAAAACCCAACGGAAATCTCCCGTTGGAAATCTGCGTAGGAATTGACGGAGGCGAGTGTATGCATCATTTTTTCAGCATACATGTCGTTCAAGGCGCGTTGCTGTTGCGTATCTGTAGGGAGGAACCCTGCAAGGATCTTCAACAGTCCCAACTTGTCGGCGACGACTCTTCCTACAGCCTTTTGTACTTCTGCTCCCCGATACGGGGCTATATCCAAATAGTCTTTTATTTCCATTGTCAGTCCTTTTTGCCACCCATCAGGGAGCGCATGTACTGGGTACGCTCCCACTTGGAAGGATCAGCGATCCTCTCCTGGGCAAGCTGTCCGTTGAAATCTTCGATCCGGGCGAACTCATGTGCATCCATCCAAGAGGAGAGCTCAGCCTTCATCTTGGAAACTTGGGAAAGCCCGTCCTTCATCAGGACGGAGCAGAGCTGGACAGCCTTGGCCCCTGCAAGCAGCTGCTTGACGATGGTATCCCCTGAGTGGATACCTGTTGCGGCGCATATGTCGTAGCGAAGCTCTTCACTCATCAGGGCTGTCCACCTGAGCGACTGTGCATACTCGTCCTCGGTGCTGAACATATGGGCCGATCCGAAGGAGAGTGTCTTGGTATCAATGTCGGGGCTGAAGAATCGGTTGAAAAGCACAACGCCGTCTATGGAGAGCTGGTCAAGCTTGAAGAGCAGGTTGGCAAGGGAGGAGAAGGATGAACCCATCTTCAGGCTCAAGGGAACCTTGGTCTTCTTGCGTGCGGCCTTCACCAGGGATAGATAGTTTTTCTCGATGGCAAGGCCTTCTACGGCGATATCAGCGGCTACTATATAGTGGTTCAGCTCGATGGCATCGGCGCCACAGGCAACAAAACGATTGATATACTCGATCCATGAGCCGCTTTCACGACAGTTGATGGAGGCGATGACAGGGATCCCCAGAGCTTTCTTGGCATGCTCCAGGAGCGTGAGATGTTCGTCGATGGCCTGTTCCATGGAGGAGCCCTTCATGAAGCCATAGGCATCGGCATGGACGAGGTACTCCTGCGTCTCATCAACGAGAGCATCGCTCTCCCCTTCGATCTGCTCTTCAAAAATGGATTTCAACACCACCGCCCCTACTCCGGCATCTTCACATCTCTTCAAGGAATCAAGGGTTGCTGTAAGGGGACTGCTACCCACTATGATGGGGTTTTTCAGATTGAGACCCAAATATTTTGTTGACAAGTCTGCCATGTGTTACTCCTCAGAAACAGATATGCCGGCACGCACTAGCCGGCTAAGGAGAAGTATAGCATGAACAGAAGGGTTTCTCCATACAGATTGGGGATGTTCCCAGGGAGAAAAGATGACGAAAGGTACCGTTTTACCGGTACCTTTCGCCTATGAACAGCCCTAGTTACAGAATGTAGGGGATGCGGAAATTGTGTGACTGGTAGACTACAAAGGTCTCGACCTCAGAAATGTCATCAATCTTATCCAGCTCCTGCTTGAAGAAATCAAGCAGCGTCAGCCCCTCATCCTCAGCGAGCACAAGTTGTACGATCAGATCATAGCGGCCTGTAACTACAGCAGCGGAGATGACCCCACGAAGCTGGGCAAACTCCTTGGCCTTTTTTTCAAGGTCCAAGGTCTTGAGCTTCACTCCCATCATCACAACCTGCAAGCCGGGTATCATTTCAGGATTCACCAACCCGGAGATCTCCAGGACCCCCTCATCAATGAGCTTGTTCACCCGGGCACGCACGGTATTCTCCGTAATGCTCAGCTCTTCTGCAATTGCACTGAAGGGCTTGCGCCCGTCGTGCAGTTGCTTGACAATAGCCTTGTTCGTCTCGTCCATCTTTAGCTTCATCATCACTTAACCATTCTTCCTCTCAAACTCTTTCATGAACTGGGCAAGATACAGCACATCTTCCTTGGGAAGGGCGTTGTATACGCTGGAGCGCAGCCCACCAACAGAGCGATGACCCTTAAGGCCGAGCATCCCTTCCTTGGTAGCCTCTTTGACAAACTTGGCTTCAAGCTCCTCATTGGGGAGACGGAAGACAATATTCATCTTGGAACGGAATGCCGGATCGACTGGACTGCGGAAGAAGGGTGAGCCGTCAATGACATCATAGATGATCGAGCTCTTCTCGATGGCACGCTTTTGCATCCCTTCTGCCCCACCGTTCTTCTTGATCCAGTCAAGGACCAGCTTCACGCCCCAGATGGAGAATACAGGAGGGGTGTTGAACAGTCCCTTGTCCTTGCTGTGCAGGCTGTAATCAAGATAGGCGGTGAGGTTGGGGTTCTGCTTCTCAAGCAGGGATTTCTTCATGATGATGAAGGTGGCACCGGCAGGACCAAGGTTCTTCTGCACACCACCATAGATCATGGAGAACTTCTCCACTGGAACAGGACGGGAGAGAATGTCGCTGGACATGTCACCGATGAGGGGGACATCCCCTGTATCGGGGAAATCCTGCCACTCGATTCCGCCGATGGTCTCGTTGGAACAGAGATAGAGGTAGCTGCTGTTGGCACTGGGCTTCACGTCCGATGCCTTGGGCAGGGAGGAGAACTTGTTGGAAGAGCCATCATAGTAGTAGTTGACCTTACCGATCTTCTCAGCGTCGGCAGCGGCCTTGTTGGCCCAGGTGCCGCTCTTGATATAGTCGGCAACGGTATTGGGACGCAAGAAGTTCATCGGGATCATGGAGAACTGCAAGGTTGCCCCACCACCGAGGAAATAGAGGTCATACTCCTCAGGAACATTGAGCAGTTCCCTGAATAGGGAAACACATTCATCATACATATCCTCAAAGAGACCCCCGCGATGGCTGGCCTCAACCATGGACAGACCCTGGCCGTCATACTCGACCATCTGGTCCCGCATCTGCTCAAGCACCTCCATAGGAAGTACGGAGGGACCTGCAAAAAAGTTCTTTTTCCGTTCCATTATAGTTTTCCTCCTTTGATCAATTCACTGATAATATCAAATGACTCTTCTCCGATACGGACAAGGTTCTCTTCGCTGTTGGCTCCAACATGGGGGGTGAGAGTCACATTCTCAGCCTTGAGAATGGGGTAATCCTCAGCAGGAGGATCGGTGGGATAGACATCGGTTGCATACCATGCCACAGAGCCATCGGCAAGGGCGGCGACCATATCATCAGCATCGACACAGAGCGCGCGTCCGGTATTGATGATCACAGGCTTCTTCTTGCAGTGTGCGATCAGAGCCTTGTTGACCATACCGCGAGTCTCATCGGTAAGCGGCAGGTGCAGCGAGATATAGTCAGCATTTTCGACTGCTGCCTCAGGGGTCTGCTTCATTTCTGCATGGGGGGACGATGACACATACTTGTCATAGGCGACTACATCCATGCCAAAAGCCTTGGCAAGGACGGCAACGCGAGTGGCGATGTTGCCGATGCCAAAGAGGCAGAGGGTCTTGCCATACAGCTCATTGCGCTTGGTGCTCTTGAGCCACTGCCCATGTTTCATGCCATCATTATAGGCAGGAAGGTGGCAAGGGGTGCTGATCATCAAGGTAAAGGCAAGCTCTGCAACAGCAATGGAGGAAGACTTGGGGGTATTGCGTACGATAATGCCCTTGCTCTCAGCATAGGCCTTGTCAATGTTGTCGATACCAACACCACCACGAATGATCAACTTGAGCTTTGGAGCCCCGTCAATATACTCTTTGGTACATTTGGTCTTGCTGCGAACCAGCACAATGTG
>CAZGOK010000070.1:0-8706 GCA_964527665.1 uncultured Sphaerochaeta sp. | reverse complement strand
CAGTCTCTCTATGGACAGGAAACATTGGATAAGGTTGCCCAGCAATCTGCCATCATGGCATCAGGCCTTGATGCTTCTAATGATATTCCCTGCAAGGTAGTCTACAAGGCTACCCTGAAGACCTCTGAAGAGATAGAGAGGTGGATCAAGAGAGCCAACTATGATGATGCTTGTGCTGGCATCATAGTCTGGATGCACACCTTCTCTCCCTCCAAGATGTGGATCAATGGCCTTTCTCTGCTGCAGAAACCCTACTGTCACCTGCATACCCAATTCAACCGGAACATCCCTGACCAGGGAATCGATATGGACTTCATGAACCTCAACCAGTCGGCCCATGGTGATCGGGAACATGGCTTCATTGCTGCACGTATGCAGCTAAAGCGTAAGATAGTTGTCGGGTATTGGGAAGATAGAGATGTTCAGCAGGGAGTAGGCAAGTGGATGCGTTCCGCTGTTGGTGCCATTGAGAGCAGAAAGCTCAAGCTTGTTCGCTTTGGTGATAACATGCGTCACGTCGCTGTCACCGAAGGGGACAAGGTCGGGACCCAGATGCAGCTTGGTTGGCAGGTCAATACCTGGGGGGTAGGAGACCTCATCAAGGAACTGGACAAGGTAACTGAAAAAGAAGTTGATGAGCAGATGCTTGTCTATAAAGAGCTTTACGAGTTTGGTACGGATGATCTGGAGACTATACGGTACCAGGCTCGTGAAGAGATTGCCATGAAGCGATTCCTCGATAGGGAGGGGGCACAGGCCTTCTCCAATACCTTTGAGGATCTGCAAGAGATGCGTCAGCTTCCTGGCCTTGCATCGCAGGATCTGATGCGCCAAGGCTATGGCTATGGTGGGGAAGGGGACTGGAAGGTCTCTGCCATGACCAGCCTCATCAAGAGGATGACTGAAGGCATGGGCGGAGGTACCACCTTCATGGAAGACTATACCTATGACCTTGAGAAGGGAAAAGAACTCTCCCTTGGTGCTCATATGCTGGAGATATGTCCCTCAATATCCAGAAAGAAGGCAACAATCGAGGTTCATGAACTGGGTATCGGAGGCAAGGAGCCTCCAGCCCGTCTGGTGTTTGAAGGACACCCAGGAGACGCAGTCCTTGCTTCCCTTATCGATATGGGAGGAAGGCTTCGCCTCATTGTCCAAAATATCGAGGTTGTCACCCCCATCTACAAGATGCCCAACCTCCCTGTGGCTCGCGTGATGTGGAGGCCTGAACCCAACCTAAAGTCAGGGTCGCATCTCTGGATCCTAGCAGGTGGGGCTCACCATGCGACTCTCAGCTATGATGCTGATTCTGTGATGCTTGAAGACTGGTGTGAGATCATGGGCATTGAGTTTGTGCATATCAACAAGGAGACAACTGTACACTCCTTGAAGCAGCAGTTGTTCCTCTCTGATATAGCTTGGAAGCTTCGCTAACATAAGCTTTAGACAATCTTTTAGTTTGCTCTTCTGGCCGACGACTGATCATCGTCGGTCATTTCTCTCTTGGAGAACTCCCCATACGGTAAGGTCATGGATTGATGAAGAGTGGCTAAGGAGCAGATGAGAAAGGATTTGCATTCCTGCAAATCCTTTCTCCCTATCAATTCAATTGTTCTTATACTATTCTTTCTTTCTTAGTCGTATGGCAGAACCATTTATGGTCTTACAGCACCGACCCATTCTTTATGATCGCATTCTTGTTGATGACGATGATCCCTTCATGGATCGAGTACATCGCAAAGTCCCCTTCCTGGCGGGGTATGTCATCAATGCCGATACGACATCCATCACCAATGCGAGCATTCTGGTCAATGATGGCCTTTCGGATGATAGTTCCCTTTCCTATGCCTATGTTGGGGATGCCTTTTTGCGCATTTTCCTGCTTTTCCTCTTCCGTCTCGTAGAAGGAGGCACCCATGCAGTAGACACCGTCCAGGGAGGCACCACTTTCAATCAGGGTGCGCACACCGATGATTGAGTTCACGATATACGCGTTGGTGATGATCGAGCCCTCAGAGGTCAGCGAGGAGCTGATGTTACAGAAGTTAACCTTGGTCGCAGGGAGGTGACGGCGGTGGGTGTAAATCGGCATCTCCTCATCGTAGAAGTTGAACTGCGGATTGATGGAGGCAAGGTCGAGGTTGGTCTCATAGAACGCCTTGACCGTTCCAATATCCTCCCAGAAACCATCGAAGAGGAAGGTTGCCACCCTTTTATGGTCGATGACCCCCGGGATGATCTCCTTGCCGAAGTCGGTCTTGTCGTTGTTGAGGACCTCTTCCATGGTCTTTGCATTGAAGACATAGATGCCCATGCTTGCAAGGTATTCATTGGAAGAGTCGACCTTCCTGTTTAAGGAGGAGAGCATAAAGGATTCGGATACCTTGTACTCTGAGATGTCCAGGTCATTGGCTGGTTTCTCGTAGAACTTGTTGATGATGCCGTCTTCGTCACAGCCGAGGATGCCCAGCCCTGTGGCCTGTTCACGGCTGATGGGTTTGGAGGCGATGGTAAGTTCAGCTCCACTTTCGATATGGCGGTCCAGCATGTCCTGGATGTTCATCCGATAGAGCTGGTCACCGCTGAGGATGATGTAGTAGTCGGCATTCTGGTCATGGAAGTGCTTCAGGTTCTTGCGCACAGCATCAGCTGTTCCCTGGTACCAGGTATTGGTCTCATTGGTCTGCTCAGCTGCCAGGATTTCAACAAAACCACTGCTGAAGGTATCAAAGATGTATGTGTTGGCAATATGGTTGTGCAGTGATGCCGAGTTGAACTGTGTCAGGATGTAGATCTGACGGATTCCGCTGTTGATGCAGTTGGAGATGGGAATGTCCACCAAACGATACTTCCCTGCAAAGGGGACTGCTGGCTTTGCGCGATCCATAGTCAACGGATAGAGTCTTGTCCCTTTTCCCCCACCCAATACGATTGCAATAGCCTTTTGTTTTTTCTTTTTCATTTACTTTTCCCCTTGATGTTCTGTTTTATTCTTATAGATTGTAAGGTACGAACGAGCCGATCGGATCCACGTGCTGTCCCATTGCATGCATCTTTTTTGTATTTCTGCAATTGCCGGAACACCCTTTGCCCACCAAAGCAGTGCCCTTGTGGTCGCTTCCAGTATAGCATCAGCGGTCATGGAACTAAAGAGAATTCCAGTTCCTGTCTTTGGGTGCTCATCCAAGTCGATGATGCTGTCGGCCAGACCCCCTGTCTTTCTTGCCACAGGAATGGTGCCGTAGCGAAGGGAGTAGAGCTGGTTTAGCCCGCAAGGCTCGTACTTGCTTGGCATCAGGAAGAAGTCAGAACCTGCCTCCACCCGATGGGCGGCGCGGTTGCTGAACAGGATGTTGACCGAAAGGTTGCTGTACTTTCTGCCGAGGGCGATGAGCTTCTCTTCCAGGGACTGCTCCCCGGTTCCGATGATGATCATCTGCACAGGAAGGTCACGCACCATCTTTTCAAGTGCACACGGAGAGCCTTCCAACAGCTCAACAAAGCCTTTCTGGTCTGCGATGCGGCTTATCATGGAGAAGAGCGGGATGGTAGCATCAACTTCCAGGCCGAACTCCTTTTGGATGGCAGCTTTGGTAGCGCTCTTGCCTGAAGGGTCATCGACAGAAAAATGATGCTCGATGAAAGCATCCGTTGCCGGGTTCCACTCCTGATAGTCTATGCCGTTGATGATGCCTGTAAGCACATCATTGCGCCTGGTGAGCAGGTGCTCAAGGTTGCACCCATACTCCACGCTCTGGATCTCCTGGGCGTAGGTAGGGCTGACAGTGGTGATGGCATCGGCAAACTCAAGGCCGGTCTTGAGCATATTGGTTCTTTTTATTGGTGCAAAACCGTGGAACATCTTCTCGTGTGGTTCTATACCTGTGCCAAGCAGCTGCAGGCGGGAGTATTCACCCTGGAATGCGAGGTTGTGGATGGTCATCACACTTTTTGTCCCGGTGAAGAAGCCTGAGGTGTCTTGCTTGAGCAGGTAGGGCACAAAGCCACAGGTCCAGTCGTGGCTATGGATGACATCCGGTTTCCACCCCAGAGCCTTGCACAGTGGCAGCGTAGCCTTGTTCAGCAAGGAGTACCGCTCCAGGTTGTCTGGGTAGGGGGTGAAGGAGGTATCTCCATAGATGCCCATCCTTGTATTGAACATGGGGTGGCACAGGAAATGGTAGGTGACCCCTTCCAGGGATCTTTCCATGAACGTCACCGTCTCCTGTTTGCCAAGAAGGTCAATATCCAGAGAAAGCTTGCTGTCGACAAAATCCGAGGTGTCCACACTGCCATAGCAAGGCAAGAGTATGTGCACCTCGGATTCTAAGTCATACAGCGCAGAGGAGAGTGCGCCTACCACATCCGCCAACCCGCCCGATTTTGAAAAGGGAACTGATTCACTTGAGACCATGAGTATCTTCATAGACCTAATTAGACCACTAAGGACCTGTTCTCGTCAAGGACAAAGTACTGATATATGAGCTGGGAGTACGGTTTAGACGTATTCCATCCCTTCCAGCTCATCAATATACTCACTTGAACAGTGTGCAGCGACCGCCCCGTCACTGGCTGCGGTTATCATCTGCCTGAAAACGGTGTCCCGCACGTCCCCAACTGCGTAGAGTCCGGCAAGCCTGGTCTCCATCTTTTCATTGGTCTGGGCATATCCGTCATGGTCAAGCAGTGTCTTGTCCAGCAGTCCAGTCTGGGGCAACATCCCGACAAAGATAAATACGGCGTCAAACTCGCGGGTATACTCCTTGTTCTCCTTAAGGTCATGGAGAAGGGCCGTTGTGACCTTGTTGCCGTCACCTACGATCTTGAGCAGGGTGTGGTTCATCACTACTTCGATGTTCTTGTTCCGTTCCACCTGCCTGACAAGGTTGTCCTGGCCGCGGAAACGATCCTTCCTATGGATGATGGTCACATGCTCACTGAGCTTGGACAGGAAGATCGCATCGGTGAGGGCGGTGTCTCCACCCCCTACCACCAAGATTTTCTTGCCGCGGAAGAACGGTCCGTCACAGGTGCCGCAGTAGGAGACGCCTTTTCCTGCATACTCTTCCTCCCCTTCACAGCCAAGATGGCGGTGCTTTGCTCCAGTCGCCAGGATGACTGCTTTGGCTTGATAGGTCTCATCACTGGTCTCGACATAAAAGAGATCTTTCTCTTTTTTCAAGGAAAGTACCGAGGTGTACGCTATCTTTGCACCGAAGCGCTCAGCTTGTGTCTGGAATTTGACAGCCAGGTCATAGCCGCCGATAGGCTCTTCAAAACCCGGATAGTTCTCGATCATGTCGATGAACATCAGCTGTCCGCCTGGGGCCAGCTCCTCTATCACGGTAACTGAGCGCCCAGCCCGTGCAGCATACTGCGCTGCAGACATGCCCGCAATCCCCGACCCGATGATCAGAATATCTTGTTCGATCATAATTCTTCCTCCATGGAACGTATTTTTTCTTGTAATGCGAGTTCGGCGTCACTCTTTCTCACATAGGTAGGCCCCACACCGATATCATCGGCTCCCTCCCTTTGAAACTTCTCCCAACCAAGCCTGACCAAGGTCAGCGGTAAAGCGGCGCAGTGGTTCTGCTCAACAAGCAGTTCTCCCGTAAAGGAGGTGAGCTTTTGGGCAAAGGAGACGGCATCGAAGCCGGTGACAAGAACAGAGGGGTAGCCTTGTAAAAGGGTCTCCATCTCAGAGACGGTGACATCAAGGTCGGCACTCACCCGTACTCCCTCATTGTAGAGGGCGGCATAGTACCGCTTCTTCCTTGCATCGATGACGGTGATGACCGCACCGGGTGAGTGGGAGACGCACCCAAACAGGGCATCCATTGTAGAGACAGAGCACAGCGGGATGCCGCCCGCTAGTGAGATGCCCTTGAGGGCGCTCATGCCTATCCTCAGGCCAGTAAAGGAGCCTGGGCCGTTCGTACAGACCAACAGGTCTAGATCCTTGAAGGAGAGACCGTTGCGCTTGCACAAGCCGAGCATGAGAGGGACCAGGGACTCTGAGTGCCTCACTCCATTGGCAACAAGCTGCACTTCGTACCTCTTGAACAGGGAGACCTCGTCTCCAAGGGCCAGGGCAAGATGTATCGCATCGCTTGAGGTGTCAATGGCCAGGATGTTCATAGCTCTATTCCTTCAATGGTTATTTGCCGCTTGGTGTCGGGCATAATACTAATATCAACAAAAATTGTCCCATCGGGTAGCATATCTTCGATCTTTTCGCTCCACTCTATGAGAGTGACCCCCTTTCCATAGAGCATCTCCTCTCCACCGATCATTTCAAACTCATCGGTGCCCCCTATTCTGTAGAGGTCCATATGGTAGAGGGGGAGCGTACCCTCATACTCCTGCATGAGGGTGAAGGTGGGGCTGACAATGGCTTCGGATATGTCCAAAGCCTTTGCAATGCCCTTGGCCAGCACCGTCTTGCCTGCACCAAGGCTCCCTCGCAAGGAGACTATCGTGCCGGGAATGCAGGCCTTTCCGATGCGAAAGCCCAGATCAAGGGTCTCTTGGGGGGATGAGCTGGTAAAGCGCATGGGGTTTACTCCTCAGTGTCTTCGTCTTCTTCTTCATAGGGGACTTCCAGGTCGTCACCCTCTTCGGTGCCTTCGATATGGAAAGGTTTTTCCTTGTCCTTACCCACCAGCGTCGCGGTATCAACAAACTGCTGGACGATGGGGGAGGAGAGCTGTTCACCTGTAATCTGTTCGTAGTCACTCATCAGGCGCACGATGACCGGGTCCTTCTCATCGATATTTCTGGCAAGTTCCAGGAATTCACGTGCCTCGTCCAACTCCCCATCCTGAAGATGGAGGTAGGCCAGGTTGGACAGGAGCGTGATATTCTTCTCATCCAGGTCTATGGCAGTGTTCAGATAGTTTTTGGCAAGTTCTTTTTTTTCTGTTTCCAGGGCGCAGATGGCCAGCTCGTTGTATATGTCGCTGCTGCTTTCCCCGTGTGAGATACAGGAGAGGAATGCCTTTTCTGCCTCTGCAAATCGTTGCAGGCGCCTTAGGGCCCACCCCTTGAGAAACCATGCGTTCCACACCTTGGGGCTTTCGAGAAGATAGTTCTCAAGGTTGGCAAGGGCCTCTTCTTCCTTGGACATCTGTATCTGGTCATACGCCTGCATGAGCAGCTTGTCGTTGTTCAGCTTGTTGTCGATGTCGCCCATGATCTTCTGGACATGGCTTTTCTTCTCACCCTCGGGTGAAACTTCAAGGAACCTGTCAAGATACTCCTTGGCTATCTCAACACTGCCCTGGTAGAGGTGAAAGAAGCCCAGTTCCCCTAGCAAGGGAGCGTCATCGGCGAACAGGGCTATCCCCTCCTTGAGGGTTTCCATCGATTTCTGTTGGTAGAAGTCGTACGCAGTGCCTTTGCTGGTATCGAGGGAGGCGCGTTTGCTGTAGAAGGTTGCAAGGTTGATGAAGGTAGGGCTCTGAGGGGAGAGGTGATTGACGGTGAGGAAGAGCTCTTCAGCAAAGTCATAGTTCTCTTTCTGCTCTTGTGCTATCGCAGCAAGGTTGAGTTCCTCAGGGGCATCGCCCTGCACTGCAAGGACAAAATCCCTGTAGTAGGGGAAGTTCTTGTGCTCGGGGTCGAAGGCTATGATCTTCAGCATCCCTGCAACGAGAAGCTCGATGCTGATCTCTGTCGATTCGAGATTGTCTTTCCCGGCAGGGATCTGAACAGGTATCTCAATTGAAGGGTCGATATGAAAGTCGCCTAGGTCCCGTTCCATGGAAGAGGGGAGGCGAATAAAGACCAGGTCTTGTAGCGTGTTGTTTGGTTGTGTCATGGAATTATCCTGTATAGAAGATAAAACCTGCGGTGCCGGTCTTGGAGCTAGCTCTTGAACCTATGGTTCAAGGGGGAAACCAGTTGGCTGAAAATTCTGTTCCATTAAACCTCCGAGGAGGTCGGATCAATGCAAATCAGCTATGCCGTATCCCATTTGTGTAAGTTGAGCCAAGAGACGGTTGCTCCAAGCGTACACCGCAGGAAAATGTCAAATATCTTAGCAGGTTGCCCTGCCTACCTCTATGGTACAATAAGATGAGGCTTTGATAAAGGGGGGCGAAGAAAAGAAAAACGAGGCCATAGGGCCCCGTCTTTCTGGACTATCGAGCTCTTGCGAGCAATCTGTCAAAGGCTGGGAGATTCTTCCAGAAGGATTTCAAGATCGATCTCGTCAGAACCGGCGGAGTCACCTGCGGTGAATCCTTCAGCAGCTTCCAACTCGAGTGCGGCATCGTCCATGAGAGGAATATCATCCAGACCTTCGATGGTCGAAAGATTTTCCATTGCATTGGCGATGCTCTCTTCAATGAGCTTGTTGCTAGTTGTGAATTTCTCCACATACTCTTCCAATTCCGCATTATGCGTGTTGACCAGGTCAAACCTCTCTTGAAGTTCACCTTTCTCTTTCCGTAGCATTGCGATGAGACCTGCTGCTTTTTTAGTTCGCAGTTCCAGCATCTGGACGGTATCAACAATTGACATAGCCCCTCCTTTACAAATCTCTGTGAATTGTCCTAGGGTTATTGACCCAGGGCAACCTTAGCCTGTGACACGAGAGCAGAAAAAGTTGCTTTGTCTTCAATAGCCATATTGGAGAGAGCTTTTCTGTTGATCTCGATATTTGCAAGATTCAGACCATGCATAAACTGGGAGTAGTTGATC
>CAZGOK010000069.1:0-8979 GCA_964527665.1 uncultured Sphaerochaeta sp. | reverse complement strand
CTTTAAAATCTCTGTTTGAGCGCTTTGTAGAAGCTTTTGGCCAGGTGGATGCCCTCATCAACATGGCATCGGTCTTTCATACAGTATCTTTGGAAGAGACGAACGTAGAGCGATGGCAGGCTGATATGGCCCTGCATGCAGGAGCGCCGTTTTTTCTTTCCAAGATGTTGTACGAACATTGCAAAGACAGAAAAACAACAGGATCGGTGGTAAACATAACAGACAGCCAACTCGCCTCTCCTCCTGCAAGTAGACCCTCCTACTACCTATCCAAGGCAGCCCTGGCCCAAGAGACGACCATCCTTGCCAGGACCCTGGCCCCGTATGTTAGAGTCAATGCCGTAGAGCCCGGCCTGGTGCTATCGAATGGGGAGGATGAGTATTTTGCCAAGATGGAGAAGATACTGCCCCTCCAAAGATGCGGCACTCCCTCTGATATCTGTGAGGCTGTATCCTATCTCTTGTCAGCATCGTTTGTTACAGGGGTGAGCATCGCAGTCGACGGTGGACACCATCTGCTGTAAGCGGGTCGAATGCTAGGTTTTAATGGTCGGTATATTTTTTTATTCCCTCCATTAGTGGCCGATACCTCAAAATAGAACGATATTAAGTGCTAAGCATGGAGGAACCATACATAATGAAGAGTAAACATATACCCTTAGTTGTCACCCTAGCCCTACTTGTCCTTATTCCCTTTTCCCTCTCATCCGCTTCCTTGGATGAGATCATCACGAAAGCCAAAGGCTCAAGTGAAGAGGTTAAGCGGTATGGCCTGGATAAAAAGAACACAGATTATGCTGTTGACATTAGAAATGTAGAAAAGGAGTTGGGAATCAATGTCTCTAGTGGAGACTTGAGTGCAGAATTCGATCTTGATGCAGGCGAACATACGCTAGGAACTACAGGAACTAGGGCAACCTTTACGCTTCCCAATGACGGCAGTACTGCCATAACGGTTTCTACAGGTCCAGTTTCCTACACAACAAGTAGTAATTACTACGCTTTTAACCCATCACTGTCTGCTTCACACACCATCTTGTATGGGATGAATAAGGACAACCGTCTAGACCTTCTGAATAAACAGAGCAAACTCTTGAGCACCTACACGTATACAAGTAGCATCATACAGTTTGAGAACTCCATCCTCAACCAGATAAAAGCCCTGCTAACCAACGAGAAGAGTATCAGCGAGACTCTCAAAACCATTGTCATCCAACAAAAAGGAATGAACGATGCTCTCGCTTTGAGAAGTGTCAGCAAGGATAGTGTTGCCTACCAGGAACTTGAAAACAGTATGAGGCGCTTACAGGGCAGCTTGGTTGGCTTGATACAGAACCAAGAGCTGTTGGAAAGCCAATATGCAGATCTGGCCTCACAGTCTTGGAACAGCAACACCCGCTTGGGAAGAGCCTTGGCTAAGGTAGAAGGCAGCCAGGTGGCAACGCTCAGTTCTAATGAGTTGTTGAACCTCCTCTCTTGGGATGAGATTCCCTCCATGAGGGAGCCAGAGCTCGTCTTTGCTCTGAATCCCGAAGGCAATACAACCGTTGCCCTGAAGGCTCTTGCCCAGAAACTTGCACAGGAGGAACTGGCGCTTGCAAAGGCGGACCTCACGAATAAGAATCTAAAGATAGAGGGAGGAACAAAGTTCTCTTCGTCTAAATTTCAAAAGGTTCTTACTGCAGGCCCTCCTCCAACTTATACTGATGTCACTTCACAAGCAATAGAGGGTAGTGTAGGTGCTATTTTCTCTGCTAATACCTACTCCTTTGGCGGTAGTTTTAGGGGGTCTTATAATCTGGACTCCCAGAACTTCACCCCGACTCTTACTGTGAGTGGTTCCTGGAACAACAACCCAACCCGGGCTACTGAGGATTTGAACATTCTACAACTGGAGAATAGCATTTTGCTGGCCTCCATTTCCTATAACGATGCCTTGCAGGACTACCTGTACTCTGCATTATCTTTACAGAGCCAGGTTGCTTCATGGAACCAAGAGTATGCTCTGTTGAAGAGTACCATCGCATATAATGAAAGTCTATTTAATCAACAAAAAGCCCTTTTTGACAAAGGACTTGCTACACAAAGCAGTGTGGACAACGCAAAGTTTGCAGTTGGTCAGGATGCCTATGAGAAGGCCCTCACCCTGGTGAAGGGCCTGGTCCTGGAGAACTCGATCCGTACCCTGCATATCCAAGGAGACAGCAACAATGAATGAACACGAACAAGAACGTGAGATGAGTACAGAAAGTCAGGTCCGCAGCCAGCTTAAGAAGAAGATGCGCAACCAGAGGATAAAGCGAGTGGTGACCTGGGTCTTGGTCATTGCGCTGTTGTTAGGGGGCTTTCAGGTTTACTCCTTCTACAAGGCAAATGGATATTTCCCTTGGGCAAAGGCAAAGACCCCTGTCTCCACAGTAAAGGAAATTGAGGTCAAGGTGTATGAAAGCTCCTTTACCACTACCATCGACCTGTCCGGCTATGTGGAGCCCTTCGACATGCAGAATGTCATCCTCAGGTCTACCGGTACGGTTACCGATGTCTTTGTCAAGGAAGGGGATGCAGTGAAGAAAGGCGATGCCCTCATCGCCATCGACAACACCAACCAGCTCTACGAGGTGGCAAGCCTAGAGGCCGAGATAGACAAGGCGAAGCTCAGCGGGAGCCTGCGCGATCTGCAGCTTTCAGAGCTCCGGCTCAAGAGTGCGACCAACAAGCTCGACTATACCCAGGCCTATGCGAACTTCGATGGCGTGATAGCCTCGGTGAAGGTCAGTAAGGGGGACTACTTCGATGCAGGATCCTCTGCCATGACCCTCATCGACCGCTCCAAGCTGAAGGCTACTGTGGAGATCGATGAGATCGACATGCAGCACATCAAGATAGGGCAGACTGCCGACCTTATTTTTGACTCCTATTCCGGTGGTACCCTCATAGGGGAGGTCACCTATATCCCAATGCTCGGTAAATATACCAACCAGGGAATTGGAGTCATGGAGGTGGAGATAACCATTGATAGCCCACCAGCTTCCATTGCCCCTGGCTATACCTTTGAAGGGGTGATAGCCAGTGAAGGGGAGACTGTCCTTACCCTCTTACCGCAAAATGCCCTTACCGTCAGCCGCGGTGGGGTGACCACCGTCATCAAGAAACTTGCTGACGGGACCACCAAGAGTGTCGTCGTCACCGTCAAATACCTCGGTGAAGGCATCAGCCAACTGCTTAGCGGAGAGCTGAAGGTAGGGGACACCCTCATCGTGCGTCGTACCGATACCAATGCCTCTGCCTTTGCTGCTATGTCCGGTGGTCCTCCCACAGGTGGCGGTGGCGGTATGGGGAGGTTTTAATAAACAATGGCTAATAGTGTAATAAGACTACAAAATGTAAAACGATACTTCTTGGTGGGTGACTTTATCGTAAAGGCCCTCGATGGGGTGAGTGTGGAGATACCGCGAGGTGAGTTCACCTCCATCATGGGGCCTTCGGGAAGTGGAAAGTCCACCATGATGAACCTCATAGGTTGCTTGGATACCCCTACCAGCGGCCTCATCGATATCGATGGGGAGAATACCGCAGGCCTTGATGAGGCCTCACTGGCCTATATCCGCAACCGCAAGGTGGGCTTTGTCTTTCAGCAGTTCAATCTGCTTGGAAAGATGACCGCCTTGGAAAATGTCATCACCCCACTTTTGTATGCCGGAGTATCGGTGAGGGAGCGAAAGGCCCGGGCCATTGAGGCCCTGGAGCGGGTAGGGCTCTCCGACAGGATGCACCACCGCCCCAACGAGCTTTCAGGAGGGCAGAAGCAGCGAGTTGCCATTGCCCGTGCCCTGGTCAACAACCCTGCCATCCTGCTTGCTGACGAGCCCACAGGGGCCCTCGACTCCAAGACAGGCAACCAGATCATGGAACTCTTTGAAGAGCTGAGCAGTGAAGGGCGGACGGTGATCCTTGTAACCCATGACCGTGAATTGGGGATGCGCTCCTTGCGCCAGATCCGCATTCGCGACGGAAAGCTGGAGGAATGATATGATTTTTGAAAATATCAAGCTGGCCTTTGGTGCCATGAGGGGAAGCAAGATGAGAACCTTGCTCTCCCTGTTGGGCATCATCATCGGTGTAGGGTCGGTTGTGGCCATCCTCACCATCGGTGACAGCGCCTCGAAAAGCATCATCGACAGCATTGCAGTCGGGGGTCTGGATATGGTCACCGTCTACCCCGCTGCCGGACAGCGAACGACAGGAACCTTTACCGAAGAGTTCGGCGACACGCTGATGCGGGACGTCGAGGGCATCGAGATGGTGCTTCCCCAGAACACGAGCAGTGCGACGGTACGCAACAACAAGCAGAGCATGAGTGCAACGGTCACCGGAGTCCTTTCAAAATATGGCAGTGCACTCAACCTTGAGTATACCGAAGGGGAGTTCTTCTCCTCCATGGACAACATCAACCGCCGTCAGGTGGTGGTGTTGGGCTCCTCCATTGCCGATGAGCTCTTTCCTGAAGGATCAGCTCTGGGCGGGTATATCAGCGTCTTCCGCAACCAGGCAAAGAGCTACCAGGTTGTAGGGGTCCTTGAACCGAAGGATGCTACCTTCAACATCTCATACGATCGGAGCATCTTCATCCCCTACAACACCTTTGAACAGCGGTTCCGTAAGAACAGCAGCGTAGGTGCCTATGTGCTGAAGATAGCGGAGGGCTACGATACCATCGAGGTCTCCGACAAGGTCACCGAAGATCTGGACAGCTTGGTGGGCACAGATGGGTACACTCTGTTCAGCCCAGCAAGCCTGGCTGAGATGGCTACCCAGATAACCGGTACCTTCAGCTCCTTTCTTGCCGCCATTGCCGCCATCAGTTTGCTTGTCGGGGGGATTGGTATCATGAACATCATGCTGGTATCGGTTGCCGAACGTACCAAGGAAATTGGCATCCGAAAAGCCCTGGGGGCTTCCCCCAATGTCATCCGAGGCCAGTTTATCTCCGAAGCGCTTACGCTGACCATCCTTGGTGGCATCATGGGCATCATCGTCGGATCAGCCCTCAGCTATGCCGTTACCAACCTTATGGATTGGTCGTTGCATTTATCCTATGCCTCGTTCATACTTGCGATGGGTTTTTCGATGTTTGTCGGGGTGTTCTTCGGGTGGTACCCAGCTATGAAGGCATCAAAGCTGGACCCTATTCAGGCCTTGAACTACGAATAGACCCTTTGGGAGAGTACATTGGAAAGAAAAAAGAAGCGATGGATGATAGTCGATGGCAGAGAGCCTATCTTTGTCATCAGCTCCCTTATCCTTGCTTTTCTCATCCTGATCGGTCTGGTCATTTTCCTAGCCACCGCCCTTACAGAAAGGGAAGAGCTGCGCATGCAGTCTGAAGCCGAACGTGCCTTCAACTCCGTATTCCTAGCCCTGCAGGACAACACCACCAAGGCGTTGAAGACCATGCAGGAACAGGATGTAAGCGGAGTCGGGGTCTACAGCTCCATGGGAAGGAAGGTCCTGAGCCTGGGCAATGTGCCGATGACCATCCCCTTGGCGAAGTTTGACAACAAGGGCGGCAAGCAAGACTCCAACATCGGAACTGCCACCTACAACAAGGAGACCGGGATGATCGAGTACATTCGATACTCCCGTCTTACCATCCTGTTGGATACCGGCGAGCTCACCCTCACCGAGAGCGGGATGCTTCCCACTCCCATAGACTTCCCCGATGTCCTGTACCTGCACTTCGACGGTCAAGGCTACCACCATCGCCTGATGGTCATCATGTTGATCAGCATCGTGTCGGTGTTTGTCCTGATAGGCCTGTTCCTCCTGGTGCTCAACATCTACCAGAGCAACCGTCGCTACCGTGATACCATTGCCAAGCAGGAGAGCCTGGTGAACCTAGGCCAGGCTGCTAGGACGCTCACCCACGAGATAAAGAACCCCCTCAGTGCCATAACCATCCAGCTTGCCCTCCTACGTAAGACCCTTGCTAAGGAGAACCTTGAGGACCTGCACCTTATGGCCCAGGAGGTGGACAGGCTTACCCAGCTGACAAACAAGGTCAGTGATTTCTTGCGCAACCCCTTGGGAAGGCCGGAAGTGGTGGACCTCAACGAGCTTTTCTCCACCCTTATCAAGCGGTTTGACAAACCTATACGCTTCCGTTCTGAAAAATCTGCTCAGATACTCATCGATAGGGACCGGGCCCGTTCGGTATTTGAGAACCTTTTGAAAAATGCAGTTGAAAGTTGTTCGGGGGACCCTGAGGTTGAGGTTGCCATCCGCTCTGGCAAGCGTGGCCTGATCCATATCTTTGTCATGGATCGGGGCGACGGCATAAGCGCCAAGGATGAGAAAAAGATCTTTGACCCCTTCTTTACCACCAAGATCCATGGCTCTGGCATCGGGCTTTCCATCTCGCGCCAGTTTGTCAGGGCTCGTGGGGGCAATGTCCGTCTCTATGCCCGTGATGGCGGGGGGACGGTCGCCGAGGTGGTGCTGCCCCGTTCCATGCATACGACCAAGCTGTTTGAATCGGAGAATACATGAAAATACTGATAGTTGACGACGAACCGAATATCCGCGCCCTCATGCACCGCTATCTCCAATTGGAGAATATAGAGAGTGACTGTGCCGAAAATGGGCTCAGCGCCCAGAGGATGCTCAAGGCCGAGCTCTATGATGCTTGCCTGATAGACCTGAAGATGCCGGGTATGGATGGGCTCTCCCTCATAGAGTGGATACGAGGCGAGGGGTTTCGCATGCCCATCATCATGGTCAGCGCACACGGGGAGATCTCCGATGCGGTCTCCGCCCTCAAGGAAGGGGCGCAGGACTACATCGTCAAGCCCTTTGACCCTGAGGAGCTGGTCATCAGGATGAAGAAGCTCGTCGATGCGCAGAACCTGCGCAATATGGTGGAGAGCGAGAGCCGCAGCACCAGCAGCGATGACAAGCAGATATTTGTAGGGGAGAGCCCCTCCATCAGGAAAATCAAGGACCTCATCACCAGGATCGCCGATACCAACTCCACCGTCCTCATTACAGGGGAGAGTGGTACAGGCAAGGAGGTTGTCGCTCGCGACATACACGCCTCCTCCCCTGTACAAGGGGGACCCTTTGTAGCTATCAACATCGGAGGAGTCCCTGAGAATCTCCTGGAAAGTGAACTGTTCGGCTATGAGAAGGGGGCCTTTACAGGAGCAGCGGCTCGTAAGACCGGCATGTTTGAACTGGCCAGCGGAGGCACCCTCTTCCTGGATGAGATAGGGGACATGCCCCTCTCCTTGCAGGTGAAGATCCTGCGGGTGCTGCAGGACAAGCGCATCACGCGCCTGGGGGGGACCGACCCCATGCCCATCAATGCCCGCATCATAGCCGCAACCAATAAGGATGTCGAGAACCTGGTGCGTGAAGGCAAGTTCCGTGAAGATCTCTTTTACCGCCTGAATGTGGTACGCATCACCATCCCCCCCCTACGTGAACGCCGGGAGGATATCCCCCTACTTGCAGCGGGGATCCTCAGGCGGTTCAACCGCCAGATGGGCAACAAGATAAGCGGCTTCACCACCGAGGCACTCTCCATGCTGTGCACCCATGACTTCTTTGGCAACGTACGCGAGCTGGAGAACATCCTGGAAAGGGCGGTCATCTTCTCCAATACCAGTGAGATCCACGTGGAGGACCTCGATCTTCGGGGCTCTGTCTCCATGAGGGCCCATGAGAAGGAGAAGGAGGATGCCAAGATGGATGAGTCTGAGGGCAAGAGCCTCAAGGACGTGGAGATGGACACCATCATACGCGCCTTGCACCGCTGGGAGGGAAACCGCACCCGTGCGGCAAAGGAGCTGGGCATCAGCCGCAGGACCCTTATCAACAAGATAGCAGAGAACAATCTCGATTTATAAAAATACACACCAGTAGGAGTACCGCACCATGGCTACCACCCCCCGTTGGGACCTGTCCCCCATCTATCCTTCCCTTACAAGCGAGCACTATGCCTATGACCTCAAGGAGGTCGTTTCCCTTGCCAATACTCTTGAGAAAGAGCTCGCCACCCCCTCTTGTGATATCACAGAGGCTGTATACTCCTATGAGCGCATCCTCGACTATCTGGAGAACCTCAATGCATACAGCTCCTGCCTGCTCACCACAGAGACCGGCAACCCCGCTTATCTCAAAGCGGTGAACCGCCTTGAGGAAGAGGCCCTGGTGGTACAGCGCCTTGAGGTGTTGTTCATCAACTTCCTCAAGGAACATGAAAAGGAGGTCTCTCTCCTTACCAAAGAGGGAGAACCCCTCGCTTCATACCGCTATGTCCTGGGCGAACTGCTTGAAGAGCAGGAGCACCTGATGGCCCCTGAGCTGGAGAACCTCGCCTCGGACCTTGCCCGTTCAGGCACCGATGCATTCTCTCGCCTGCAGGAAGCCATCAGTTCAAGTGCTGTAGGTGAGGGTGGCAAGACTGTTGTCAGCCTGCGCAATGAGGCCTTCCATCAGGATAGGGCTGTACGCAAAGCCGCCTTTGAAGAGGAGCTTGCCATCTGGAAGACCCATGAGGTAGCCTTTGCTGCAGCGCTCAATGGGGTCAAGGGGACCACCATCACCTTGGACAAGGCGCGCTCTTATGCATCGCCCTTGGCTCGTTCGCTGAAACAGTCAAGAGTAGAAAATGAGGTCCTTACCGCCCTGATCACCACCATCGAGAAGAACCTGCCGATGTTCAGAGGATACCTGAAGACCAAGGCTAAAACCCTCAAGCTTGACAGCTGTGCCTTTTACGACCTCTTTGCCCCTGTAGGGACAGGAGGCAAATCCTATACCTTTGCCGAGGCCCAATCGTTCATCATCAGGCAGTTCTCCCTCTTCAGCCCTGATATGGGCGCCTTTGCAAAGAAGGCCTTCACCAACAACTGGATCGATGCCGAGAGCCGGAAAGGGAAGGTGGGAGGAGCCTACGACACCTCCTTCCCCCTTGCCCAG